>JAUMBN010000001.1:0-2763 GCA_032119675.1 Solirubrobacteraceae bacterium
TGGCCGTCTCGGTCATTCCGTAGCCCTCCATGACCGGGACGCCGGCGGCGTAGAAGAAGCGCAGGATCTCCGGCGCGATCGGGGCGGCGCCGGTCACCGCCTCGCGCACGCGGCCGCCGAAGGCGGCGCGGACGTTGACGAAGAGCTGCTCGTCGAACTGGTCGAAGGCGGCCTGGAGCTCCTCGGGCACCGGCTCGCCGGCCAGCTGCAGGTCGCGGACCTGCTCGCCGACCTCGGTGGCCTTGGCAAGCATCTCCGGGTCGACGTTGCCGGCGACCATCGAGTAGAGCTTCTCGAAGATTCGCGGCACCGACGGCAGGTAGGTCGGCTTGACCTCGCCGAGGTCGGGGATGATCAGCTGCGGGTCACCGGACCAGTAGGCGACGGTCGTGCCGGTGTCGGCGGCGCCGAGGCTGATCAGCAGCGCGAAGGCGTGGGCCAGTGGCAGGAAGAGGTAGACGACGTCTTCGCCCTCGGCGAAGAGGCCGCGCTCGTTGATGCTGTTGAGCACCGAGCGGTAGTTGCCCTGCGAGAGGACGCAGCCCTTCGGCGGGCCGGTCGTGCCGGAGGTGTAGATGAAGGTGTAGGGGTCGTCGGGGGTGACGGCCTCGGCGCGGGCCGTCAGCTCGGCCTCGTCGATCTCCCGGCCCTTCTCGCGCAGCTCCTCGACGCTGATGGCGTCGCCGGTCTCGCCCGACGGGTCGATGACGACGACGAAGCGCAGGTTCGGGAGCCGGTCGCGAACCGCGGCGATCTTGGCGTACTGCTCGGCGTCCTCGACGACGATGGCCGACGACTCCGAGTTGCCGGCCACCCACTCGCATTCCTCGGGAGAGTTGGTGGCGTAGATCGGGACGACCACGCCGCCGGCGCTGGAGATCGCGAACGAGTTGTAGACCCACTCGGGGCGCGTGCTGCAGAGGATCGAGACGCGCTCGCCGGGCTCGAGGCCCATGGCCATGAAGCCGCGGCCGATCTCCGAGACGACTGCGCCGAGCTCGGCGAAAGTGACGTCGGTCCATTCGCCGTCGACCTTGTGGCGGGCCGCCGGCTTGTCGGCGTAGATCTCCGCCGCCTTGGGGATCAGGTCGGCAATCGTCCTGGAACCGGTGCTGGGGGTGGTACCTGCCTCCATCGCTGCTCTCCTCGGCGTAGGGGAAGTTACCCGGCCGATCCTACGCAAAATGCGGAGTTCGTGTCAGCGGGGTTACGTCAGATCGGATTGGGCACGTCGATGAACTCGTGCTCGACGCCGAATCGCTCGGCCAGGAGCTCCCCGAGCCGGCGCACGCCGAAGGTCTCGGTGGCGTAGTGGCCGGCGGCGACGAAGGTGATCCCGGCCTCGGTCGCCTCGCTCATCACCCGCTCGGCCGGCTCGCCGGTCACGAATGCGTCCAGGCCGGCGGCGATGGCGTCGGGCAGGTAGGAGGCGCCGGCGCCGGTGACGATCCCCACCCGCTCGACCATCCCGGGTCCATCCGGGAAGACGAGGGGCTCGCGGCCGCCCACGGCGGCGGTGGTGCGCTCCACCAGCCCGTCGCGGCCTATCGCTCTTTCGAAGTGGGCAACGGTGCCGACCGGCCGTCCCTCGTGGAGCGCGAAGGGAGCGGTCGAGGCGGCGCCGATGGCCTCGGCGAGCAGCGCGTTGTTGCCGATCTCCGGGTGGGCGTCGAGCGGGAGGTGGTAGGCGGCAAGGGCCATTTCCCGGTCGATGAGGAGCTTCAGCCGGCGGTAGGTGAGGGGGTCGATCGCCTGCGGCCCGGAGCCCCAGAAGAGCCCGTGGTGGACGAGCACCAGGTCGGTTCCCGAGCCCGCGGCCTGCTCGAAGAGCTCCAGCCCGGCCGAGACGCCGGTCACCACCCGACCGATCTCCTCCGGGCCTGGCACCTGGAGCCCGTTGGGGCAGTAGTCGGCGAAGGCCTGCGGCTCGAGCAGATCGTCGAGCCAGGCGACGATCTCGTCGAGGCGGGCCATGGCAGCAGGGTAGAGTGCCGGCCGTGCCGCGTGACGAGCTGCTTGCCGGGCTGACCGACTCGAGCCTCTACACGATCGGGGCGAGCTTCTGCGACGCCAGCCCCGACCTGGTCGAGGACGTCCTGGCCCAGAGCCTGGAGATCGAGAAGCGCGGGCTGGAGGAGTGGGCCCGCCGCGAGGGAGTGGGAGTCGACGTTGCCTTCCAGACCCTCATGACGGGGCTCGCGGTGCGCTTCTACACGGCAGTCACCGGCGGCGGCTGACCGCCGGCCGACGCGCCGCAGCCCCGGCTGCGCTGCCTATAATCGAGACACATCGGGGCGTGGCGCAGCCTGGTAGCGCGCACCGTTCGGGTCGGTGAGGTCGGAGGTTCAAATCCTCTCGCCCCGATTTGCGGGGCCGTGCGCGAGCGCGGCCCCGTTGCCGTTCCGGGCCGGCTTCAGGCCGCCAGCTCGGCGGCCCAGGCCGCGGGCAGGCCGCCGAGTGCCGGGCGCCCGGCGGCCCTGTCCCAGCGGGCGAAGAGCCAGGCTCCACCGACCTGCGTCTCGCCGATCCCGGCCCGGCGCCACTCGCGGCGGATGTCCGGGTCCTGGGTGATCCACTTCGCCGAGTCGCTCAGCGTCCAGCGCCCGGTCCGCTTCGCCGGCATCGCCGGGTCAAGTACCTCGGCATCGCGCTCGCCGGCCGGCTGGGTGGAGTTCGGGTCCACCAGGACGTAGTGCGAGGCCATCGTGTCGTCGTAGGTGCCGGTCTTGAGCATCATCACCATTCCCGCCCGGTCGCCCGGGG
>JAUMBN010000002.1:0-2800 GCA_032119675.1 Solirubrobacteraceae bacterium
GACTACGAGGCGTTCTGCGCCGCCTCCGGATAATCTGCCGCCATGGCCACCGTCCGTATTCCGCCCGTTCTTCGCCCCGCCGTGGGCGGCGAGCGGGAGGTGACAGCTGCAGGATCCAGCGTGGGGGAGGTCCTAACCGCTCTCGTTGAGACCCACCCTGAGACCCGCGAGCAGATCTTTGCCGAGGACGGGGAGCTGAACCGCTACGTCAACGTCTACCTCAACGACGAGGACGTTCGCGTGCTGGACGGGCTCGGAACCGCGGTCGGCGAGAGCGACGAGCTCGTCATCCTGCCGGCGATGGCCGGCGGGTCGGCCTGAACAGGCCCTGCGCGCCCCGGTCCGCAAGGTCTCGGGGCCGCTCTTGCCTGCACCGATAGACACCCCCTTTCCGCCCCGCTATCCTGAATGAAGTAATGGCGCTTCCACCGCTGGAAAGGCGGCCCTGCGGCGGCCGCTACTCGGACATCGTCGAGTCGATCGGCCACACGCCGCTGGTCGAGCTGAAGCGCATGTCCCCGAAGCCGGGGGTGCGCGTCTGGGCCAAGCTCGAGTTGGCCAACCCGACCGGGTCGATAAAGGACAGGGTGGCCCGTTCGCTGATCGAGGAGGCCGAGGCCGGCGGCCTGATCGCTCCCGGCCAGACGATCCTCGAGCCGACCTCCGGCAACACCGGCATCTCCCTGGCGATGATCTGCTCGCGCAAGGGCTACCCGCTGAAGGTCGTGATGCCCGACAACGTCACCCGCGAGCGGACCGAGCTGCTTCGCATGTACGGCGCGGAGATCGTTTACTCCCCCGGCGACCAGGGCTCCAATGGTGCCGTGGCGATGGCGTTGGAGATGGCCGAGAGCGACCCCTCCTTCTACATGCCCTACCAGTACGGCAACCCGGCAAACCCGCTCGCCCACTACGACGGCACGGCCCCCGAGATCCTCGAGGAGCTCGACGGCGAGGTCGACGCCTTCGTCGCGGGGCTCGGCACGGGAGGCACCCTGATGGGGTGCGCCCGCCGCTTCAAGGAGGAGCTCGGCGACCGCGTGAGCATCGTCGCCGCCGAGCCGATGCAGGGTGAGCCGGTTCAGGGGCTGCGCTCCCTCGACGACGGTTTCATCCCCCCGATCATCGACCTCTCGCTCCTTGATCGCAAGATCTTCGTGACCAACCGCGACGCCGTGATCTGGACGCGGCGGCTGCTCGACGAGGAAGGGCTCTTCGCCGGTGTCTCTTCGGGGGCGATCGCTCGCGTCGCCGCCCGGATCGCCGATGAGATGGACGAGGGCAACATCGTCTTCATCGTCTGCGACGACGGCTGGAGGTACCTCTCCTCCGGGCTCTACACCCTTCCCGTGGACGAGGTGGAGAACCTCGAGTCCACGGTCTGGTGGTAGAGACAGCAGCGGTTTTGGCCTAGACTGACCGTATGCCCAGTATTGGCCCCATGGAACTGGTGATCGTCCTGATCATCGCGCTGATCGTCCTTGGCCCGAAGAAGCTGCCTGAGGTCGGGCGCTCAGTCGGGAAGGGAATGCGCGAGTTCAAGTCCTCGATCACCGGCGAGGACAAGAAGTCCGAGCCGGTTGCCGAGATCGACGAGAAGCCGGTCCTCAAGACCGACTGACCGGTCTCCTCCGGAGCGCCGAGCGGCAATGGTGATCGGTGACGGGCCGCGCGAGCGGCTCCTTGATCACGCCCGGGCCGAGGCGCCCAACGAGTGCTGCGGCCTGATCGCTCTGGACGGCGACCGGGTCGTCGGGCTTCACCCTCTCGAGAACCTCGCGGCCAGCCCGATGCGCTTCGAGGTGGACGGAGCCAGGCTGGCTCCGCTGCTCCTCGAAATTGAGGACTCCGGCCAGCGGCCGGCGATCTACCATTCCCACACGCGCTCGGAGCCCTATCCGTCGCAGACCGACATCAACTTCGCGCGCTTCTGGCCGGGTACCGAGTGGCTGATCATCGGGCTCGCGGGCCCTGCGCCGGAGCTGCGGAGCTTCATGATCGACGCCGACGGCACCGTCGAAGAGCAGCCGGTCTCGGGCGATGGTGCCTGAAGGCGCCTCGGGCGATCCCCGCAAGATCGAGCGCCGCTACACCGAGGGCGACCTCGTCCGGGTCGCCGGGGGTCGCAACCAGGCAGAGGCCGACCTGATCGCCGGCCTCCTGCTCGAGGAGGGAATTCCGAGCCTGGTGCGCCGCTCCCCGGCGGCAGACGTGCCGGAGATGCTGGCGGCGGGGGCCCGGGACGTGATGGTCCCGCGCTCGGCGCTCGCCGACGCCCGGCAGGTGCTGCTCGAGGGCGGGATCGACCTTCCGCAGCGCTCCGTCAGCCCGCCGGCGCTGCGGATAGCAGCAGCCCTTGCGGCTGGGCTGGCGATCGTCGCCGTCGTCGCGTGGCTGGCCGCCTGAGGGCAGCCGACCGCGGCCGGGTTCAGCCTCCGGCCAGCCGGGCGAGGTGGGCGCGCCACACCCCTTCGGTGTCCGTGAGGGAACGTCCCGGGAAGGCCCGCAGGACCGTCTCGCGCGGATCGTCTGCGGGCCTGAAGGTGGCGAGCGCCACGGCGGCCCCGCTCCCCCGCTCGGAGGCGAGCAGGTCAAAGACGCTCCCGCCCAGGAGCAGGGCGTCGGGGGCCGCCGGCGGGAAGGCCGGACGGCCACCCTCCTTGAGGCGCCGCGCAATAGCCGGCCGGGCGTGGGCCGTCTGCCCGGAGAGCCACTGGCCGCTCCCGGCGGCGATCCAAGCATTACGAGCTGCGGCGAGGGCGCTGCCCGCCCGCAGGGGAGGGGGAAGGGCGGGGTTCAG
>JAUMBN010000003.1:0-6600 GCA_032119675.1 Solirubrobacteraceae bacterium
CGGCAGTGCTCGGTGCCGGGGGGGTGGAGGCCCCGGCCGCCCCGCCACGGACCTCCTTGATCGCCACCCAGACGATCGCCACCAGCGGAACGACGATCAGGGCCCCGATCACTCCCATCAGCGCGGTGCCCGCGGTCACCGAAGCGAGGATCACGATCGGGTTGAGGTTCAGCGTCTTCTGGTAGGCACGCGGCGCGACGTAGAGGCTCTCGGCGCTGTGGACCGCCACCTGCACGCCGACCATGATCAGGCCGATATCCGCGCCGCCGCCGGCGAAGGCGACCAGCACCACGATCAGCCCTGCCAGCCACGCCCCGACGATCGGGATGAACGAGGCGAAGAACGTGAGCGCGATGAGCGTGCCGACGATCGGCAGGCCGAGGAGGACAGCGGCAATCCCGATCAGGGTGGAGACGAAGATTGCGACCAGGAAGGTCCCGCGCATGTAGCTGCCGAGCGTCTCCCAGCACTCGTCCATCGCGTGGTCGAGCTTCTTGCCCTTCTCGGTTCCCGCCTGGGCGACCATCCAGTTGCGGATCCCCTGCGAGTCGCTGAGGAGGTAGATGAGGAAGGCGATCGCCATAACCGAACCGATGGCAGCGGAGACGGCGGTGGAAGCCTCCGAGGCGGCCTTCTTCAGGACGGCGTCGCCGGCCGACTGGAGCCCGGAGCCCAGGTCGGCGACCAGCCCGCGGACCGACTCGCGGTCGAGGGCCAGCGGCCCATCCTGCGGCTGGGTGACGTTGGCGACCTCCCCGGCGCCGCTGCTCACCAGCTTTCCGATCTGGCTCGCCTCGCCGACGATCGAGCCGACTACGAGGGTTATCAGGAGTCCGAGCCCGACCAGGAAGATGAGGATCGAGATCCCGACTGCCAGGGCCCGGGGGAGGCCGTGACGGTCGAGCCAGTCGGTCAGGGGGAGAAGGACGGTGGCGAAGAGCAGGGCGATGAAGAACGGCGCCCAGACCACCCGCAGGTGCCAGAGGACGAAGATCGCCACCGCGGCCACCCCGGCGACGACGAGGATTCGCCACGACCAGCCCGCAGCCCGGTCGAGCCAGGCCGGCACCTTCGTACCGGCCTGCGTTTGCGAAGCCTCCACGCCCGCGAAGCTACCGCCGGGGTCGGCGGCAACCAACGCGGAGGTTTACTCCTCCAGGTGGGTCTGCAGGTTGATCGGGTTGCGGATGCAGTAGGCGCCGGGGCAGTGATCGTCGGCGCCGGCCTTGAGCTCGGCGAGCTGTTCAGGGGTGGCGTCGGCGTCGACGTCGAGGTACCAGTCGATCTGCTCGACCGGCGGGATCTCGCTGACCCCAAGGGCCCGCGTCATGTCCATCGTCGTCTCGACGCGGGCCTTGAGGGAGCGGATTTCGACGCCCTTGAGTGCCGCCTCCTGGGCGAAGCTCATCGCGTAGCAGGCCAGGCCGCCCCAGAAGCAGTAGTGCAGGGGGCCGGGAGCCGAGCCGGTGCCGCCCATCGGTGGCGGGAAGTCGGCGGTAAAGGAGACGGTCTCGCCGTTGGGCAGCGGGAAGGAGGTTCTGAACTGCGGCCCGTCTCCGGTGTTCCACTCGCCGTCGAACCGGACCGGCTGGGTGGCGGCGGCCGGGTCGGCCTTGGCGGCGTCGATGGTGGCCTGAAGCGCCTCGGTGTTGACGTTGTGCATCGGTTGTCCCTTTCTAGTGGCCGAACTTCACGTTGGGGAGTATGCGGTCGAGCGGCTTGGGGAGCCACCACGCCCACTTGCCCAGCACCCGCAGCAGGACCGGCATCAGCAGCAGCCGCACCAGGAAGGCGTCGAGCAGGACGGCGATCCCGAGGATCACTCCCATCTCCTTGGGCGGCAGCGGGCCGCTCAGGGCGAAGGTGAAGAAGACGGCGACCATCACCCCGGCCGCCGCGAAGATCACCCGGCCGCTGTGCGCGATTCCCCCGACCATCGCCTCGCGGGCGTCGTGGGACCTGTCCCAGTGCTCCTTGGCCGACGAGAGCAGGAAGACCGTGTAATCCATCGATATCGCGAAGATCATCGCGAAGAAGAAGACCGGTCCCCACGCATCGAGGAACCCCTGGGACTCGAAGCCGAGCAGGCCGCTCAGGTTCCCGTCCTGGAATATGAGCTTGGCCACGCCGAAGGCAGCGGCTGTGCCCAGGAGGCTGGTCAGCACCCCGACCGCCGCGATGATCGGGGCCTGGAGCGCCACGAGCAGGAGGATGAACCCGAGCACGAGGACCACTCCCACCACGAGGGGTGTCTTGTCGGAGAGCAGGTTCTCGAGGTCGTGATTCTCGGCCACTGCGCCGCCCACCAGCGCCGCCGGTGGCATCTCCGCCCTCAACCGGTCGACCGTGGCTCCGGTCGCGCGGTTGGACGGGTCGCTCTTGGGCACGACCTGAACCATCGCCAGTCCGTCGCCGCCAGGCATGGGGGCCATCACGCGGGCCACGTTCGGGTCGGCCTCGGCCACGGCCACCACGCGGGGGGCGTCGGCCTGCGGAGCGACGACCTGCACGGCACCGGGGGCACCGTCACCGAAGGCGTCCTGCACCTGGTAGTAGCCGATCCGCGAGCCATCATCCTCGGGGACGACCTTGATCGAGGGCATCCCGGTCTTAAGCGAGAAGACGGGGATGGCCAGGAGCAGGAGGATCGCCAGCGCCGGCAGCCCGAATAGCGCCGGGCGCTTCCAGATCCGCTCGGCCCACGCGGCAAACTTTGCCGAGCGATGCTCGCCGGTGTGGACCCAGGGCAGTGCAAGCTTGTCGACCCGCGGGCCAAGCTTGCCCAGCACCGCGGGCAGCAGGGTGAGCGTCGCGGCGAGGATGAAGATCACCGAGATCATGATTCCCAGCGCCATCGAGCGGAAGGCGGGGGAGGGGACGAGCATCACCGCGGTGAGCGAGATCAGCACCGTGATGCCGCTGAAGAGGACCGCTTTCCCGGCGGTGTCCATTGTCTCGGCCACCGCCTGCTCCACGGGCTCGTTCGAGCCGAACAGCGCCCCGCGGAATCGGTAGACGATGAAGAGCGCGTAGTCGATCCCGAGCGCCAGCGCGAACATCAGCGCGAAGTTCATCGCCCAGATCGAGACCGGGAGGATCTTGGTCGCCAGGTAGAGCGAGCCCGCCGAGGCGATCAGGCCGATGATCGTGAGCATCAGCGGCAGCCCGGCGGCGACCAGTGAGCCGAAGGCCAGCAGGAGGATGGCCAGCGTCACCGGCCAGGAGATCAGCTCGCTCTTGAGCATCGCCGCGCGGTTGGCCTCGTTGAAGTCCGACCACATGCCGCTGGCGCCGGTCAGGGACACCTGCACGCCGTCGCCCTGGAGCTCGTGGAGCCTGGTCTTGAGGTCGTCGGCGGCGTAGACCATTTCGTTGGAGTCGCCTGCGGCGCCGGCCTGGATTACCGCGGTCCTGCCGTCCTGGGAGACCGAGACCCCCGGCTGCGGGGGCATGACGTCGGTCACGCGGGAGTCGGCCCTGAGCTCTGTCGTGGCCTCCTTGACCGTGTTGGCAAAGGCAGGGCTATCGATCGTCTCGGAATCGGAGTGGACGACCACCATCAGCGCGCTGGAGGACATCCCGGCGAAGTTCTGGTCGATCTTCTCGCGGGCGGTCACCGACTCCGAGCCGGTGGCCTCCCAGCCGGCGCCGGAGAGGGCGTGCTCGACCCTGGGAGCGAGGAAGCCGAGGCCCAGGGCGATGACGGCCCAGGCGATTGCGACGACCTTGAAGTGGCCGGCCATCCAGCCGCCCATGCGGCCGATGGGGCCGTACTTGCCGGTGCTGCTGCCATCGGCGGCGCTCACGAGGTCGCGCCCTTCGGGTAGACGACCGACTTGAGGCCGAAGAGCTTCCCGAGCACCAGCGAGGCCGGGCAGGCGCCGAAGGCCACGTAGGCGAGCTGGTTGACGCCGACGAAGGCGGTGAGGATCAGGAACCAGGGAGAGACCAGGGCGACGAGGGCGACGCTTATCAGCGTCATCGTCCCGGCCATTGCGAAGAGGACCCGCTCGAGCGGCCATCCCCGGGTCTCGGTTGCGCATTGCGTGGTCATCGTGGCGTTCCTCCTGCGAGTAGCTGGTCGAGTTCGCTCACCTGCTGGCGAAGACCCCCGCAGACCTGCTCGCAGAGGTCGAAGACCGAGTCGTCAGCGATCGAGTAGAGGACCGAGGTCCCCTGCTTCTCCCGGCTGACGATCCCGGCCTGGTGGAGCACGCCGAGGTGCTTGGAGACGTTCTGCTGCGAGGCGCCGAGGCGCCCGGTCAGCTCACCGACCGTCGCCTCCCCGTCGCGAAGCGCGTCAAGGAGCCGGATCCGCATCGGCTCGCCGATCACCCGGAAGCGCTCGGCGATTACCTCGATCAGCGGGGCGGGAAGCGGTCGTGGCATCTCCATGGCGGGAGACTATACCACTTTTCAGTTGTGGAGTTGTAGAAGCGTTGATCGCGCTTCGTTACGGGGCGGTGCCCGCGGGGACCGTCAGCTCTTGCCGGACTCCTCGAACTTCTTCGCCTCGGCGTCGATCTGTGCTTCGGTCGGCGCTGACCCGGCCTGACGGGGCCCGTAAGCTCGCCAGCCGAGCGCGGCACCGGCGAAGACCGTCCCGATGATGACCCAGGCCGGCCAGAAATAGCCCGCCCCCGAGAGGGCCCAGATGGCGATCATGAAGAGCCACAGGACGACGAAGCCGCCCATCATCTTCTTGAACTGTGCCTGGGCGTTGAGCCGCTCCTTTGCGGCCTTGTGGAAGTCCTGTTCATCAGCCATAAGGCGAGCCTACCCGCGTCGGTGGCCTGTCGCCTGAACGATGCCGACGGGCCGCCTTTCCCGTGCTCTGGGATACTCCGGCCATGCGCGCTCATTGGGTCCACGTTGAACACGACTTTCCCGCCCCGCCGGAAGTGGTATTCGGCCATCTCGCCGAGCACGAAAACCTCGCCGACGTCTTCGGCGCGGATGTCACTCGCGTGCGCGACGGCGACACCGAGCGCAACGGGGTGGGATCAATGCGGATCGTGAAGATCGGGCCGGCCCCGCCGGTGGAGGAGACGGTCACGGAATTCGAGCCCAACGAGCTGATCGAGTACCGCGTCACCAACAAGGGCGCCCTCAAGGACCACGTCGGGATCATGAAGTTCAGCGAGCTGCCCGACGGCAACACGCACCTCGATTACCGGATCCGCCTCTCCTCGCATATTCCCGGGCTCGCCGTGATCCTCAAGGGCGTACTGACCCGCGGCATCGAGAAGTCCTTTGCCCGGCTCGACGGCGAGCTGGGCTCCGGCTGACGGGGACGAACCGCCTGCCCTGAAGCGGAGGGGGAGGGATTCGAACCCTCGGTACAGGGGTTACCCGCACAACGGTTTTCGAGACCGCCCCGTTCAACCACTCCGGCACCCCTCCGGGACCGGGAAAGCCTAGCGAGCCGCAGGAGGCGCCCGGCAGGTCGCGGCCCTAGCGGGCCAGCAGCCCCTCGCTCTCCCAGCTGGCCGGCACCTTCACCGGGAAGTCGAGCAGGTTCGCTGCCATCGACTTGGCCTGCGGGTCGTAGCGCAGCGAGGTGGTGCCGCCCTGGCCGCCGAGCGCGTCCTCGAGCAGGAGGTTGATGGAATGGGTGCCCGGCAGCTCCCATCGCGTCGCCGGTCCCTCGACCCAAGGCCCGAACCACTCCTTCGCCCGCCGCGCCGTCACCTGGCCGACGATCGCCTCGAGGAACTCCGGCCGGCGGGCGATGATCCCGATATTGGCGTGGTTGCCCTTGTCGCCGCTGCGCGCCCAGGCCAGCCGTACCAGCGGCACGGTCACCGTCTCGCCCTCCGGCTCGACGACCTCGTCGCCCAGCGGCTCGGTCGGCCCGGCAGGCGCGTCGGTTCCGTGCGGGATCGCCACCTCGCGACTCTCCCCTCCGAAGGTGACCGTCACCGGCACGTCGCTCTTGGGCACCAGCACGTGGAAAAGGCGGATCACAGGAGCGGCCTTGGGCCGGCCGCCGAAGACTCCCGTTACTCCCTGGGCGACGAAGGCGATCGAGACGAACTCCTTGCCGAAGATCTCGATCGCGCGGCGGTCCTCGTGGCGCAGGCCGATCTTGAGAACCGCCTCTCGCGTTTCGTCGTTCTCGGCGATCCGCCCCACTCCGTCCCCGGTGCCGATGATCTCGATGCTCGTGTCGGTGAACGGGCCGATTCCCTCCCCGGCCATCAGCCTCTCGGTGCGGGCAATTGCCGCCTCGGCGGCGCGGCGGGCGCGCCCGCCGGCATCGTGACCGGTCAGCAGGGCGGTGGTGACCGTGCGCCAGCCGTCGGGGACGGTGACCGTCGCCTTGTAACTGGAGGTCGGCTCCGAGCCGCGGGCGCCCTTGACCAGGACGCGGTCGGGCCCCTCCTGGGTGAGCGTCACCTCGCGCCAGTCGCAGGTCACGTCAGGCAGCAGGTAGCGGCCCGGGTCGCCGATCTCGTAGAGCATCTGCTCGCCGACCGAGCCCGGCACCACGAGGCCGCCGGTGCCCTCGGGCTTGGTGATGATCGCGCTGCCGTCGGGCCGGCACTCGGCCACCGGGTAGCCGATGTTGTCCCAGCCGGGCACGTCGGCCCAGTCGGT
>JAUMBN010000004.1:0-6266 GCA_032119675.1 Solirubrobacteraceae bacterium
ATGAAGCGCTGGTCCTCGTCGTAGAGCCAGCACTCGCGCAGCTTGCCGTCCTCGACTCGGTAGAGAAGAACCCGACGGACCCGGCGGGGCTCTTCCCCCAGGTCCTCAATGGCGAGGAGGGCGCCGAGATTCTCACCGACCAGCACATCCTCGATGTCGACCAGCTGCCGCGATGTTCGGTAGGAGGCCTGCCCCAGCACTGCGAAGACGGCCTCCTTGCCCACGTGGGTTCCAGCGAGGGGGCTTTGCCCCATGTAGTGGAGGACGATGTCGTCGTGGTAGGAGCCAAGCACCTGCTCAAGGTCGCCGGCCTGCCAGGCCTGCGCGTAGGAGCGCAGCGTGTCACCGGTCTCCTCCGGGTTCGCCATCGCACGCAAGCCTAGGGACGACGTTTGCAGGGTGTCAATCGGTGCGTTCTCGGGCCGCTGCAACGAGCAGCGCGGCGGTCACGAGGACGAGGCCGGCGAAGGCGACCGTGTTGGCCGCTCCCTTCCAAGCCGGCTCGGCAAGGCCGGCGTCAGAGACATGGTTGATCACGTGAAGCACTCCCTGAGCGACCCCGATCGACAGGACGGGAACCCGCCAGGACGGGCGCCAAACGGAAAACAGGAGCGCTGCCCCATAAACGACTGTCCACGTGGAAAGGTCGCGGACCAGATGTTCATTGACGGCGCCGAAACCGCCGACGCCGTCGATGAACCCGGCGGGGTCGACGAACATCGTCATCGAGGTAAGCACCGTCGCGATGCCTAGGATGGCGAGCCCGATTCGGAGCCCCGTTTCACGGCCCGTGCGGGTTGAAGTCGTTGGAGTCATGGGCCAGACCGTAAAGCCATTGAGCGCGGAGCACCGGAGATTGCGGTTGGCCATGGGCGCGGCAGGTTCGCATCGCCCTTTCGGTAAGAGTTTCCGGGGCGTTGCTACTCGACTGCTATCCGGCTAAAGGGAGCGTCTCGGAGCTTGCTACTCGTTGTCGCGATGTAACGGAGCCCTATGGTCGAGTAGGAGATGAGATTGCTTGACCGGAGGAGGCGGGTCTCCTGGCCTGCCGTGGCTCTGTTGATAATCGCGCCGGTCACTATTGGAGTCGGGTGTTCCCAGCCGGGTTCCGCCGGTTCCGTGGAATCTGCTCTCGACGAAACCGTCATTCAGATTCGGTCTTCTCAAGGTAAGTCGTGGGGTATCACCTTTCCGGGTGTTGCTGCCGCCATCGCCGACCCCCAGGATTCAGGTCGGGGGCCTCGCGCGGTGTCAGGTAGCTCTAACCCGCCTGGCGACACCGAGCTGACCCGGGCGGATCGCTTCCACATCGGCAGCGTCACCAAGACTTTCACCGCCGCCCTCATCATGCAGCTCGACCAGTCCGGTGAGCTCTCACTGAGCGACCCGATCAGCAACTGGATCCGCTACCCGGGTGGCAGCAATATTACGGTCGAGATGTTGCTGGCGCACACCAGCGGGATCCCTGACTTCACCGAACTCCCGGAGAGCCGGCGGCGACGAGCCGACACTCCTGAGCGGTCCATCGCGCTGGTCTCTAAAGCAAAGCCGCTGTTCTCTCCGGGATCGCAGTGGTCGTACAGCAGCACCAACTACATCATGCTCGGCATAATTGCCGAACGAGTGACTGGGGCGACTTGGGCCGACCAGGTTCGCTCCCGGTTCTTCGAGCCGTTGGGGCTGTCCGACACTTACGTGTGGGAAGGAGAGCCTCAGCCGCCAACGGTCGACGGCTCACGACTCGTCTGCGGCTATCCGGGCGAACCGAAGTGCGTGAAGAAGCCGGGATTCGAAATCGTTCCGGTGACCGACGGCTTCGACTGGACCATTGCCTGGGCCGCCGGAGCGGTTGTGTCGACACCGTCTGATCTTGCCCACTGGATCGATCAGCTGGTCGACGGGGAAGTGCTGGACGCCGAGCACCGTCGGCTGCTCACTACCCCGACACCGCAATCGGTCGAAGCCGTCTCGGGCAGCCCTTCTTACCGAAGTGGAGCGGTGCGATGGACAGGGGGCAGCCTGGGGCTCCTGCGGTACGAGATCGACGGTCAGGGCAAAGGGTGGGGCCACGAGGGATCAATCAACGGTTTCGTATCGAACGTCGTGCGCATGGACGAAAGCGGTCTGACGGTCGCTGTTTCATCCAACTTCCTTCAATTCGACTCATTCGCCGCTCTGGGAGAGCTGGTGACTGCGGCGGAGGAGGCACCAAAGCGTTGAACCGAGTGGGAGTAACGACCGGCTTTTCGCCGTAGTTCTCGGGCTCGGAATGGGCGCGGCAGGTTCGAATCGCCCTAGCGGTGGGCGTTTCTAAAGGGTTGCTACACCGCTGCTACCCCGCGGGGCAGTTCGCCGGTCGGCTGCTACTCGGCGAGGGGGCTGCTACTCCCCTGCTCAAAGCAACAAAGGGATCCGTTGCTTAAGATGCACCTGTGCGCAAGTTTCTATTGGCCGCCACCCTCAGCGCCGCCGCCCTCGCTCTACCCGCCATCGCGAGTGCAGCACCGACTGTCATCTGGGGAACGGGGCCCTTCTTCCTAACGACAGACACGATTAGCAGCGCAGACGCAAGCGCAGCCGGTGGGGGCGGTCAGGATTTGTTCACCCCCGCCGACGGGATCGTCGACCCGAAGGGAACAACGGTGGATCCGTCGTCCGGGAAGGTCTTCTGGGCCTCTCTGACTGAGAACAAGATTTGGTCAAGAGACCTGAACGACCGGACCGAGCCAGCGTGCCTGATAACGAGCGACAAGGTAGACAGGCCGTGGGGACTCACCTACAACCCGGCCAACGACACGCTCTACTGGGCCAACGACGACAGCGTCATGAAGGACATCGCCTACGTCAAAGTGCCGGACCACTGCGGTGGCGCCACTTCAACCTCGCTCTCCTACCCCGCGCCGGAGATGGACTCTCCCAACAGTCCCGCGGTTGACCCCGCGAATAACAGGATCTACTGGGCCAACGACAACAACTCCGGCAAAGTCGGTTACGGCAACCTCGATGGTTCGGGCTCGGCCGGGCTGATCACACTCACCGGGTGTGGCGGCACCGTAAATCGGGCCTCGTCGGTTGGGGTCGATTCGGCCGAGGACAAGCTCTATGTCCTGGCCAGGGTAAGCCTCAGCGGCACGAACACCCACGGCCTGGCTATCACCAGGCTTGATGGAACCGGCTGCCAATTCACGCCGCTCAACGCAACAGCGGTGGACGGCGCAGGGAGTAACAAGGGCGTTGCCCGAGACGCCGACAATCTCTTCATCGGTTACAGCCGGAACAACCTGATCAGTGTGTGGCCGTTCGGAGCTGCCAGCCCGAGCCCTTTGGATACCGCCGGTGCTTACACCGTCACTGCTGAATTTCCTTTTGTCGTCGACATCCCAGCGGGTACCGCGACTGTCTCTCCGACGACTGCAGAGGTCGGTTCGGAGCTGACCTGCTCCTCCACATGGGAGGTGGGCACACCCGGGATGCAGTGGTACCGCGCACCCCAGACCAAGACGTACAGCTGGTACAAGGACGGTGCGCCGATCGCTGGTGCGACCAGCGCAACTCTGACGCCCGACGCGGCCGGTGATTACACCTGCAATGCGACCGGCACGAACTACGCCGGGAGCAAGACGATCAGCGTCTCGGCAACGGTCACGGCGCCGCCGGCCCCCACGCCGCCGACGCCGGGCCCGACTCCCGGCCCTACCCCTGGCCCCACACCCGGTCCCTCGAACGCCTTCACGGTCCGCACCCCGCTGCTAGTCGGTACCGGCATCCGGACGCTGGTACGCGTTCCGGGCGCTGGCGTGATCCGTCAGGCCGGAACGTTCCGTAAGGGCGGGAAAGTTCGTCAGGCGTGCGGGTCGGGAGCTGTCGCGGTCTCCAAGGCCGGGATCTACCGGCTGCGCTGCCGCCTTACCGACGCGGCCAGGGCACAGAGGCGCAATGGCGCGGTCCGGGTTCGCCTGGTCACGACCTACAAGCCCACCGGCGGGACCGCCCGCGCCAAGGTGCACACCGTGGTCCTTCGGAGCCTGAAGCCCAGGTTCACGGGCTAAACAGCGCGAGTTTCGGGGAATTTCGGGGAACGCCCCGCTCGGCGCGTTCGCCGGACCCCGAAAAACCCAATGGGCGCGGCAGGGTTCGAACCTGCGACCTCTCGCGTGTGAAGCGAGCGCTCTCCCGCTGAGCTACGCGCCCGGGAGCGGTGATTGTACGCGGCGTCAACCGCTTGCTGCGACCCGGCGCAGGACCTCTTCGACCCTCTCGGCCTGGCGGTCGACGCCGTGGCTCTCCGCCGCCTCGCGGGCCGCGGGGTTGGGAGAGGGAAGCGAAGCCGCTGCGCTCAGCCCTTCGAGGATCGCGCCGGTGCTTAGGGGATCCACGAGCACCCCGGCCTCCGGCGTGACGAACTCCGGGGGGCCGCCGTTCTGCGTGGCCACCACCGTCCGCGCGCAGGCCATCGCCTCGAGCGTCGCCTGGCCGAAGGACTCCACCAGGCTCGGCTGGCAGACGATGTCGGAGGCGGCCATCCAGCGGGCGACCTGCTCGTGGGGGACGCGGCCGACCACATTCACCCCGGGCATCGCCTCCACCTGTGCGCGGAGCGGCCCGTCACCGACCATCACCAGCGAGCCGCTGCCGATTCGCCCGAAGGCCTCGGCCAGCCGCACCACGTTCTTGTTCTCCTCCAGCGAGCCGACGAAGAGGAAGAGCGGCCCGTCCGGGTCAAGGCCGAGCTCGCTGCGCGCCTGGGCCTGGTCGGCCGGCGCGAATCTCTCGAGGTCGACGCCCGAATTGATCACCTCGGCCTTGGCCGATGCCGCCGGCACCTGCGCGACCAGCTCGCGGCGCAGGTAATCGGAGACGCAGATCACGGCACCGGCACGCCTGACCGCGGCCGCCGTCACCTGACGCACCCCCGGGATCGAGCCGAGGTTGCGTACGTCCTGGCCGTGGGCGGTGAGGACGAGCGGCGTGCGGGAGGAGAACGATGCCAGGGCGGCCATCGCTCCGGCGGGCACCAGGAAGTGGGCGTAGATCACGTCGGGCCTGAAGCTCCGGGCCGCGGCCACGGCGTCGGTCCCGAGCTTCAGGTGCCTGGTGCGGCTGCCGCCGCGGCGGTCTATCGCCACTCGCTCGATCACGTTGCCGCGGTGCTCGAGCGCCTCGCTCATCTGGGCGACGAAGGCGCCGAGGTCGGGGTCCTCGGGACCCGGGTAGAACTGCGAGACCAGCAGGATCCGCATCGTCAGGCGGCGGGGAAGGTGTCCGGGCTCTGGAGCGCATCGAGCCAGAGCGCCCGACGCTCGGAGGTTCCCTCGGTGGATGCGAGCTCGTCGAGCAGCGTCGCCACCGCCTCGGAGGGCTCGAGCCCCTCGATCGCCGCGGTGCCCTGGCGCAGCTCGGGCCCAAGCGACTCGCCCGGGCCGGTCAGCACCTCGCGCATCACCTCTCCCGGCCGCACGCCGAGCATCGCCATCTCCGGCTCGCTGTCGTGGCCGGTCTGGTGCCAGATCCGCGTCGCCAGCTCGCCGACGTTCATGACGACGGGGTTGGCGACGCTCACCAGCCGCACGCCCTCGGTCCCGACGAGGCCGCCGTGGGCCAGCAGGGCGGAGGCCGCCTCGAGCGTGATCCAGAACCGCTCCATGGAGGTGTCGGTGATCGTGAGAGGCACGTCGGCGCGGGCCTGGCGCAGGAAGAGGTCCGAGGCGCTACCGGCGCTGCCCAGGACGTTCACCAGCCGCACCGCTACCCGGTCGGCGTCGGGGCCGCCGGTAAGCGCGGTGATCTGCTCCATCATCCGCTTGGTGCGGCCGTAGAAGCTCGCGGTGGGGGCCGCCTTGTCGGTCGAAGCGACGACCACCGTTCCCACGTCCGCCGCGGTGGCGGCGTCGAGGATGTTGAGGCTGCCCTCGAGGTTGGTGGCGACGAACTCCTCGGGAAACTGCTCGGCGAGGTTGACGTGCTTGTAGGCGGCCAGGTGGAAGATCGCGTCGGGCCGCGCGCGCTCTATCTCCTCGAAGACCCGCGCCCGGTCGCGCACGTCGCAGAGGACGTGCTCGTAGGGGACCGGTGAGGTGCCGGCCCGGTTTCGCATGTCAGCGGTGATCGCCGCCTCGTGGGTGTCGAGCAGGGTCACCTGCTCGGGGCGGATGCCGTCGAGCAGGGTGGCCAGGCGGCTGCCGATCGAGCCGCAGCCGCCGGTGATGAGAATCCGCTTGTCGCCGAACTTCTCCTGGAGCTCGAGGATGGCGGGGACCGGGTCACGC
>JAUMBN010000005.1:0-1642 GCA_032119675.1 Solirubrobacteraceae bacterium
TCCTGACTCCCGCCGGTCCCCGGCCCTAGGCTTGGGTCGTGCGCACCGCCTCCTACGTACTGATCGTCCTGGCACTCGCCGCCGTCGTGGCCTTCGCGCCGCTGGGCGGGGTGGGGGCGGAGATGGTCGGCCGGATCCTTTCGCTGGCCTTCATCCTGATCATCGCGCTGGGCATGTGGTGGGGGTGGCGGCGGTTCGGGAGCGACCTCGAGCGCCTTACCCCCGGCTACCAGGCCCTGGGCCTTGCTTCGATCGGTCTGCTCGTCCTGACCGCCACCGGCTGGTCGCAGCTGACCGGCGGTGCGCCGGGGCTGCTCGGGGCGATCCTGCTGATCGCCGTCGGGGTGCTGGGCCTCTACATCGTCTGGCAGCAATTCCGCCAGCTGGTCTGAGCCGGCGCTGACGCGGCGCAGGGCCGTGACGGCCTCGAGGGCCAGCCGTAACTCGCGCGGCCCGAGCATGCGCCCGTGCGCGCGCTTCGCTCCACCCGTGGTCAGGCCAGCGTCGAGCTGGTGGCCACGCTTCCGGTCCTTGCCGCCCTCCTGGCCGGGTGCTGGCAGGCCGTGGTTGCCGGGCACTGCTGGTGGCTGGCTGGGGTCGGGGCGCGCGCGGCGGCCCGGGCCGAGGCGGTGGGTGAAAACCCGAGGGCCGCGGCGCGCGAGGCCGTGCCCGCCGGGCGCCGTCCCGGCCTGAAGGTCAGTGAGGGTCGCGACGGGCGGGTGACCGTACGGGTGCAGGTGCCGGCCGTCATCGCGGGCATGAGGCTGGGAAGCGTCTCGGTGACCGCGGGGCCCCGGGAGGAAGGGATTTGACGGGCCGGGCGCAGCTCGTGGTCGGGCGCGCGCCCGAGGCCGAGGCGCTGGCCGCGCTGCTGGCCGCCGAAGATGGCGGCATCCCGGTCGTTCACCTGCGGGAGGGGGATGGTTCGCCGCTCGAGGCGCTGGTGCCGGCGCGCCGCGGCGCCCGCGGGCTGGCCGGGCTGCTCGAGGGCGCCGGGCTCGAGGCCTCTGCGCGCGGAGGCCTCGTGGTGGTTGAGGGAGCGGATCATGCATCGCCCGCCCTTGTGGAAAGGGTTGAGGCCGCGTGTGGCCGGGCTCCGGTGGTCGCGATGCTCAGGGGGCGCCTGCCCGGCGACGAGCCGCTGCTCGAGCGCTCGGAGGTGCTGGTCGCCGAAGGGGCGCGGGAGGACGCGGTGGACCTCCTGCTTGCCGAGCTGGGCCGGCGCGGCATCGGCGTGCAGAGGCGGGAGGCACCGGCGGGGTTGGTCGCCGCGATGGCCCGCGCCGGCGTGCGGGTTCCCGGCTTCGGTTCGAGTTCCGGCCAGGCCTCGATCGAGATGCTCGGCCTGCTGCCGCTGCTGCTCGCGGGAGCGCTGGCCTGCGGGCTGCTGCTCGCGGCCGGGGTTTCCCGCGAACTGGCCGGCCACGCCGCCACCGCCGGGGCGGCTGCGCTGATCCAGGGGCGCGACGCCTCGCAGGCCGCCGAGCGGGCGCTTCCGGGCTGGTCGCGCGGACGGGCAAGGGTGAGTGTCGTGGGGCGCCGCGTGACCGTCAGGCTGGCGCCGCCGGTGGCCGGGCCGCTGGCCGACCTGCTCGAGGCCCGCGGCCGAGCCGACGCCGGGCCGGCCCCGTGAGGGGTTCGG
>JAUMBN010000006.1:0-2693 GCA_032119675.1 Solirubrobacteraceae bacterium
CAGCCGTGCCGGTACCGTGGCCGTGCCGGGAGATCGGTCCCGGCCGAGCCCCTGTAGCTCAGCTGGATAGAGCAGCGGCCTTCTAAGCCGCAGGTCCCAGGTTCGAATCCTGGCGGGGGCATCGCTCCCTCTCTACCTTGGAGTACGGTTTTCGGCGTGCGCCGCCTGGTCACAGTCGGAGTTCTCGCGGGCATAATCCTCGGCGCCGTCGGCACGACCTCCAGCGCCGATGCCGCCCCGACAAAGGTCTACGTCGGCGCATACGTAAACGACATCCAGAACCTGAATCTCGACAACGGAACCTACTTCGTCGATTTCTACATTTGGATGAGGTGGAAGGGGCTGAATTCAACCGCCCCGGCTGAGAACGTCGACCTGATCAATTCCTATGACCTCTGGGGGACAGTGGTTACCCCGCTCTCGACCAAGCAGATGAAACTCAGTGACGGGAGCAACTACCGGCTCAACCACTATGAGGGGCTCTACAACACGACGCTGCCGCTCCAGAATTATCCCTTCGACGTCGAAAAACTGACCGTGGTCATGGAAAACGCCGAGGACCCGGTCAGCAAGGTCGTCTACGTTCTGGACCCGCGCCAACCGATAACCCAGGCATCCGACCTGGGCATGCCCGGCTACCGCACGGGCAAAGCAACCCTCACGGTCGCTGAGCAGGCCTACCCCACGAACTTCGGCGCTCCGGGCGCATCCAACGAGTCGTATTCGCGGATCACGATTACCGTCCCCGTCTCGCGACCGTGGTTCCCGTACGCGATCAAATACCTGCTCCCACTACTCGTTGTCCTGGTCGCCGCAGCGATGGTCTTCCTGGTTCCGCCACGGTTCATCGAGGGACGGTTCGGCTTGGCCATAACCGCGCTACTGACGGTCATCGCGCTCAAGTGGACCACCGACGCGGAGCTTCCGAACGTCGATTACCTGACCCTTCTTGACGTCCTTTACGTGATCAGCCTCCTATTCGTGATTCTGACGATCGCCGTCGCCACCTACTCGGCGTGGCAGATCAATCACGGGCGAGACGACAGTGAGGTCGTCTCAGTAGACCGCTGGGCGCTGCTCATCGGCGGGTTGATGGTGATCGTTGCCGGGGCAGCCGCCATCTTGATCTATCTCACTTGAACTTCGAGGTCGCTGCCCGGCGTACGCCTTACACTTTCCCCAGCGCGGTGGGTGTAGCTCAGTTGGTAGAGCTCCTGGTTGTGGTCCAGGCGGTCGCGGGTTCGAGTCCCGTCACTCACCCTCAGGAGAGACGTCGCTAGAGACGTCCAAATTGGATTTCCTTTGTTCTCGGGCCGCTGATCGCGGCCCGAGGCGCATCTGGAGCGGGGTCGGGAGTGAACTGCACACCCGCTGACCCGCTGCAGCAACAAGCCTCTGCCCTGAGGGCAGCGGCTTACGCGGCGGACACTCCTAACTTCAACCGAATTCACGCGATCGCCGCCGCTATGCGCTTGGGTGGGATCGACCCTCGTTAAGCCTATTGCCCTACCGGCTTCGGGCTTGTGCAGTGTCGCACTGAGTGCCTGTGCAGTTGACTGCTTAAGCGCCCGCGAATAGGCGCAGCTAAAGGCGCTCCGTATTTGGAGGTCGCTCCCGCCCTCAAGAAATTTACCCGGATTGACCTGAAGAAGCGAAAGCCCGGCGTACGCAAGGCTTTACCGTTTGGCCGGTCAGCCCCTCCTGGACCGGCTGATTGACCTCTCGTACCTGTTGATGCTATGGCGATAGGCCGCCCGGAACAGGGGCTGAAGCTCGATGAAGCGGTCTCTCGTCGGTGAGAGGATCTGAACCCATCCCATCCAGGCATAGACCGGATGGGGCATGAGAGTGTCAATGGCGGTGTAGTCGACCTTGATTTCGACAATGCCCCCCTTGCCGGGGCGCTCGGGCAGGGGACCAAACCGTTCCTCATATAGATCCTTCGGTAGCCCGGTCGACACCCGGAAAACCCCTTTGCGATCCAAGTCGGACGCCCTGTCATTGGCGCCGTCGTGGTTCTTGAGCGTGCAGAAATAGACACCGCGCGGCAGCTCTCGGTCAGGGTTGTAGAAGAGAGATCGCTCTCCCCAGCTGACCGTCTCAACCAGACCTTCAAAGTGGCTGATGAGGTGGGAAATGATTTCTTCCGGTTGCATCTGCGCTCTCCACGGGATGCCGATTCGCGGGCGGCCCACTTAGAACTTACCCCGGAGACGGGAATTCGGGGGGCGCAGCGGACACCTAAATTGCTACTCGGAAGACGTGGAGTATTGCGTCGAGCAGATTCGCCGTCCTGACCTTGAATACTGGCAGCGTGCGGTGTGGTCGAGCAGGCTGCAGAAACAGGCAGGCCGGCTCAGTCGCTGCTCTCAGGGGCCGGGCGCATGCCCGGTGTTCCTCGGCATTGGTCCTTGCAGCCTGGATTCCCGAGTGAATCCTGATGAGAGCGGCAGCGACGCCCCAGGGCACAACCAGCCCGGGTCGCCGGAAAGCTCATGATGAGCCTGGTGTCGGAGCCGTCTGTGCAGTTTCCCGCTGAGTGCCTGTGCAGTTCGCTGATTCAGCGCCTCCAGAATCGGCGCTGAGCAGGGAGATCTCTATTTAGACGTCTCTCCCATTAGGAGAGACGTCGCTAGAGACGTCCAAATTGGATTTCCTTTGTTCTCGGGCCGCTGATCGCGGCCCGAGGCGCA
>JAUMBN010000006.1:2703-13515 GCA_032119675.1 Solirubrobacteraceae bacterium
GAGGTCGCTGCCCGGCGTACGCCTTACACTTTCCCCAGCGCGGTGGGTGTAGCTCAGTTGGTAGAGCTCCTGGTTGTGGTCCAGGCGGTCGCGGGTTCGAGTCCCGTCACTCACCCTCACGGGCGCGCCTGAGCCGGGCCCGCGCCATCGCACCGATGAAGGACGCGATGTCGATCGCCGCCGCTGCCCCGTGCCCAACCGGGCCGGTGGCCAGCCAGGCGGCGAGCCGGCGGCGGAAAGGCAGGCTCTCGGGCGCCATGGCCTGACGCTATCGTGCCGCCGGTGCCGGAAGTCACTGCCACGCTGACCCAGCTACCCGAATCGCGCGTTCGGGTCGAAGCGGAGGTTTCGGCCGACGAGGTGGCCAGGCGCGTCGACCAGGCCGCGAGGTCCCTCGGGCGCGACATGAAGATGGCCGGCTTCCGCAAGGGGAAGGTTCCGCCGGACATGATCATCCAGCGTCTCGGTCGCGAGACAGTCCTGGATGAGGCCGTGCGTGGCTCGATCGGGTCCTGGTACGGCGAGGTCGTGGACGGGTTGCGTCTCCACACCGTCGGGCAGCCGGAGCTTGAGCTCGGGGACCTTCCCGGGGCCGGCGAGCCCCTCAGCTTCAGCTTCGAGATCGGCGTCCGCCCCGTGGCAAAGCTTGGGAGTTACAAGGGCCTCAAGGTCGAGCGCCGCGAGCCGCAGGCCGGCGACGAGGCCGTTGACGAGCAGATCGAAGAGCTCCGCAGCCGGATGGCCAGCCTCGAAACTGTCGAGGAGCCGGCGGCCGAGGGCGACTTCGTGCTGATGGACTTCAGGGGCTCGATCGACGACGAGCCGTTCGAGGGGGGAGAGGGCTCGGGACAACTGGTCGAGCTCGGCTCGGGGCGCCTCATCCCCGGCTTCGAGGACCAGCTCGTCGGGGTCGCTGCCGGGGACGAGAGGACGGTCTCGGTTGCCTTTCCCGACGACTACGGGGCCGAGCACCTCGCCGGCCGCGACGCCAGCTTCGAGATAAAGGTGGCGGAGGTCCGGCGCCAGTCGCTTCCGGAGCTGGACGACGAGTTTGCCGAGAGCGCCGCCGGCTTCGAGACGCTGGACGAGCTCAGGGAGGACGTTGCCACCCGGCTCCTGGAGGCCGACCGCGAACAGGCCGAGGGCGAGTTCCAGGAGGCCGTGCTCGACGCGGCAGTGGACGGAGCGAAGATCGAGGTACCGGACGCCCTCGTCGAGGCCCGCGCCCGCGAGCTTCTCGACCGCATGCTCCACCGGCTCTCCCACCAGGGAATAAGCCGGGAGATGTATCTCCAGATTTCGGGCCAGAGCGAGGAAGAGCTGGTCGCCGAAAGCGGCGAGGAGGCCCGTAAGACCCTCCAGCGCGAGGCGGTCCTGGCGGCGGTGGTCGAGGCCGAGGAAATTGAGCCCTCCGACGGCGACATCCTCGACGCCCTCCAGGGGCCGGCCCTGCAGGAGAAGATGAGCCC
Organism: Solirubrobacteraceae bacterium; assembly: GCA_032119675.1. Lineage (GTDB taxonomy): Bacteria > Actinomycetota > Thermoleophilia > Solirubrobacterales > Solirubrobacteraceae > F1-60-MAGs163. The sequence continues at coordinate 4,173 of JAUMBN010000006.1, forward strand.
CCAGAAGCTGCGCAAGCGGCTCGAGAAGGCCGGCCGGCTGGACGACCTCAAGGATGATCTCGCCCAGCGCGCCGCCCTCGACTTCCTGGTCGAAAACGCAGTCGCGACGGGCTGATCAAGCCCTCCTGACGGCCGCCGGGCCGTTGCTACTGTTCGCTTCCAGCCTGCGAGCGCCGTTGCACGCGGCAGGAATCCGACAGCGACACCGAAAGAGGCACCGACCATGAGCCCACTTGTCCCGATGGTGGTCGAGCAGACGTCGCGCGGCGAACGCGCCTTCGACATCTACTCGCGCCTTCTCAACGAACGCATCATCTTCCTCGGGACGCCCGTGGATGACCAGATCGCCAACCTGATCGTCGCCCAGCTCCTTCATCTCGAGTCCCAGGATCCTGAAAAGGACATCTCCATCTACATCAACTCGCCGGGCGGCTCGGTCTACTCCGGCCTGGCGATCTACGACACGATGCAGTTCATCAAGCCAGACGTGCAGACGATCTGCGTCGGGATCGCGATGTCGATGGGAGCCCTCCTGCTCGCCGGCGGTGCCAAGGGCAAGCGGATGGCCCTGCCCAACGCCAAAATTCTGATTCACCAGGTCAGTTCCGGCTTCCAGGGCCAGGCGACCGACATCGAGATCCACGCCAAGGAGATCATCGACGTCCGGCAGCGCCTGGACCACATCCTTGCCGAGCACACCGGCCAGGACTACGAGAAGGTGCGCGAGGACACTGAGCGCGACTACTTCATGTCGGCCGAGGAGGCCAAGGAGTACGGACTGATCGACAAGGTGATCGCCCAGCACTAGCGGCCGGGCAGGGGGAGAGAGATGGCGCGGCCGACCGACAGCAACGAGCAGCTCCTCTGCAGCTTCTGCGGGAAGTCGCAGCGCCAGGTCAAGAAGCTGATCGCCGGCCCGGGCGTCTACATCTGCGACGAGTGCATCGACCTCTGCAACGAGATCATCGATGAAGAGCTGACCGCCCCGTCCAGCTTCGACATCGAGAACCTCCCGCGTCCGAAGGAGATCTGCGGGGTGCTCGACGAGTACGTCGTCGGCCAGGGCGAGGCCAAGCGTGCCCTCTCGGTCGCCGTCTACAACCACTACAAGCGGATCCAGATGGCCCAGGCCGGCGAGGCCGAGATCGAGCTGGACAAGTCGAACATCCTCCTGCTGGGGCCGACCGGATGCGGCAAGACGCTGCTCGCCCAGACCCTGGCACGAATCCTCAACGTCCCGTTCGCCATCGCCGACGCCACCGCGCTCACCGAGGCGGGATACGTCGGCGAGGACGTGGAGAACATTCTCCTCAAGCTCATCCAGGCCGCCGACTACGACGTCAGCCGTGCAGAGACGGGGATCATCTACATCGACGAGGTCGACAAGATCGCCCGCAAGGCCGACAACCCCTCGATCACCCGGGACGTCTCGGGGGAGGGCGTCCAGCAGGCCCTGCTGAAGATTCTCGAGGGGACGACGGCGAGCGTCCCGCCCCAGGGCGGGCGCAAGCACCCCCACCAGGAGTTCCTCACGATCGACACGACGAACATCCTCTTCATCTGCGGCGGCGCCTTCGCCAACCTCGACCAGGTGATCGAGAAGCGGATAGGCAACCAGGGGATCGGCTTCGGGGCGCAGCTGACGGCAGCGCCCGAGCAGGACCCGGGCCGCGTCTTCGCCCAGTGCCTGCCCGAGGACCTGGTCAACTACGGCCTGATTCCCGAGTTCATCGGCCGCCTCCCGGTCACCAGCGCCGTCCACCAGCTGACGCGGGAGGACCTGATCTCGATCCTCACCGAGCCCAAGAACGCCCTGACCCGCCAGTTCCAGACCTTCTTCTCCTTCGACGGCATCGAGCTTGTCTTCTCCGACGACTCGCTCGAGTCGATCGCCGACCGAGCCCTGGCCAGGGACACCGGCGCCCGCGGCCTGCGCTCGATCATCGAGGAGATCCTTCTCGAGGTGCAGTTTGAGCTTCCGTCGCGCCGTGACGTGCGCAAGTGCGTGGTGACCCGGGAGACCGTCGAGAACGGCCTCCCCCCGACCCTCGTCACCGAAGCGGTTGACGGTGACGACGAGCAGCCGCTTTCGGCGGCCAGCTGACCGTGCCGCGGCTGCCGGTAAGGAGCGTCTACTGGATGCTGGTGGCGCAGGCCGGCGTCGTCGTGGTCGACCACCTGAGGCGCCTGGACGCCGACGACCGTAACGAGGCGCTGCGGATCCTCCGCGAGTCGAAGGGCCTGCCCAACCGAATGAACGACAGCGAGCGCCAGCGGCTCGTCTCGATCGCCCGCAAGATCGACCACCGCGCGCTGCTCGCTGACCTGGCCCCGCTCGGCTCTTCCAGCGTGCGCAGCTGGCGCCGCTGAGGCGCGGCCCGCCGGCGCGTCGCCTTAGACTCGCCGCCGTGGCCAACCTGAGCGAACAGAAGCGCTTCGAGCCCTCGCAGGCCGAGCCCCGGATCATGGAGGCATGGCTGGAGAGTGGCCTCTTCCACGCCCCGGCCTCCGGGACGGCCGCTCAGAACTACTCGATCGCCATACCGCCCCCCAACGTCACAGGGGCGCTCCACATGGGCCATGCGCTGAACGGCTCGATCCAGGACGTCCTCATCCGCTACCACCGGATGCGCGGGACCAATACCGAGTGGATCCTGGGCACCGACCACGCCGGCATCGCCACACAGACCCAGGTCGAGAAGCGGCTGGTCGAGGAGGGAAGCTCGCGGGAAGGGCTTGGCCGCGATGCCTTCGTCGAGCGGGTCTGGGAGTGGCGGCGTGAGTACGGCGGGACGATCATCGAGCAGTTTGCGCGGCTCGGGGCCTCCTGCGATTACGGGCGCGAGCGCTTCACCCTTGACGAGGGATATGAGCGGGCCGTGCGGCAGGTCTTCTGCGACCTCTACGCGGAGGGTGCGATCTACCGGGACAACTACATGGTCAACTGGGACCCGGGCAGCCGCTCGGCAATCTCCGACCTGGAGGTCGAGGAGCGGGAGGTCACCGACACGCTCTACTCGATCGCCTATCCGCTGGCCGACGGCGACGGTGAGGTCGTCGTGGCCACGGTCCGGCCGGAGACGATGCTCGCGGACACCGCGGTAGCGGTGAATCCTTCAGACGAGCGCTTCTCAGGGCTTGTCGGCCGCCGCGTCATCGTCCCGCTAACCGGGCGCGAGGTGGAGGTGATCGCCGACGACTACGTCAAGACCGATTTCGGCACCGGCGCGCTGAAGATCACCCCGGGCCACGACCCGAACGACTTCGAGATCGGCAGGCGCCACGGCCTGGAGGAGCTGACGGCGATCGGCGAGGACGGCCGCATGACGGAGCTGGCCGGGGAGTTTGCCGGCCTGACGGTCGCAGAGGCCCAGGGTGAGGTGGTGGAAGCCCTCCGCGCGCAGGGACTGCTCCGCGCCGAAGAGCCCTACCCGCACACAGTGCCCTTTTCGCACCGCTCGGGAGAGCGGATCGAGCCCCTCATCTCGCTCCAGTGGTTCATGCGGATGGACGAGCTTGCGCCACCGGCGATCGACGCGGTCCGGGACGGAAGGGTTCGCATCCACCCCGAAAGCCAGGCACGCCGCTACACCGACTGGCTGGAGAACATCCGCCCCTGGTGTATCTCCCGGCAGCTTTGGTGGGGCCACCGGCTGCCGGTCTGGTATCGGGGCGAGGAGACCTGGGTGGGGATGGGCGAGCCGGAGGGTGAGGGCTGGGTGCAGGAGGAGGACGTCCTCGATACCTGGTTCAGCTCTGCGCTCTGGCCTTTCGCCACGCTCGGCTGGCCCGACCAGACCCCGGAGATGAAGGCCTTCTACCCGACCGACGTCCTCTCGACGGCGCGGGACATCCTCTTCCTCTGGGTCGCGCGGATGGTGATGATGGGACTCAGGTTCACCGGCGACGTGCCGTTCAGCGACGTCTACGTCCACCCGGTCATCCAGGCGCCCGACGGCCGGAGGATGAGCAAGTCGCTGGGCACGGGAATCGACCCGATCGACGAGATCGACGCCCACGGCGCCGACGCCGTCCGCTTCGGCCTGCTCGCCATGGCCTCCACCCAGGACGTTCGCTACTCGCGCGAGCGCGTCGAGCAGGGAGAGGCACTGGCCACCAAGCTCTTCAACGCTTCGCGCTTCGTCCTGCTGAACGTCAAGTCGGGGGCGCCGGCCGAGCTGCCGCCGGCGGAGTCGATGAGCGTCGAGGACCGCTGGATCTGCTCCCGGCTGCAGCGGGTGGTCCAGGAGACCGGCGAGAGGATCGAGGCCTTTGAGTTCTCCCGGGCCGCGTTTGGCCTTTACGACTTCGTCTACGGAGAGCTCTGCGACTGGTACCTCGAGATGGTCAAGGGGCGGGAGTTCGATCGCGAGCTGTCGGCGACCCTCCTGCACGTCCTGCGGACGACGCTCGCAATGGCCCACCCGTTCATACCCTTCGTGACCGAGGAGCTCTGGGACTCGACGCCCGGGACCGAGGGCCTGCTGGCCGGCGCGGCGTGGCCGCAGGTCGACGATGCGAGACTCGACCCCGAGGCCGAAGAGCGCATAGAGGCAGTCATCGGCGCAGTCACCGAGCTTCGCTCCTGGCGCAGCTCGGCAAAGGTCGCCCCGTCGAAGGTGCTCGGCGCAAAGATCGACTCCCCGCGGCTCGACAGCGACCGCGGGATGGTGCTCCGGCTGGCGCGGCTCGACGAAGACGGCTTCGAAGGCGAAGTGACCGCCGCGATCCCGGTGCCCGGCGGGACGATCGAGATCACCGCTGGAGACGCGGTGGACCTGGAGGCCCAGGAGAGGGAGATGACCGAGCGCCGCAGGCGGCTCGAAGGCGAGATAGCCCGGGCCGAGGGCAAGCTGGCCAACGAGGGCTTCACCTCGAAGGCGCCGCCCGAACTCGTAGGGGCCGAGCGCGAGAAGCTCGAGCGCCTGCGCGATGAACTCGCCGCCCTCTGAGCCGATGGAAGGAGCGGCGGCGACACCGTCGAGCTACGCGGAGGCAGATCGCTGGCTCCTCGGGCTCGAGCTGTTCGGGATGGACTTCGGCACCGCACGGATGGAGCGGCTCCTGGGCGAGGTCGGCGACCCGCAGGCACGATTTCGCGCCGTCCACGTGGTGGGGTCGAACGGAAAGTCGTCCACGACGCGCCTGGTCGACACGATCCTCCGGGCCCACGGCATCAGGTCCGGGGCCTACCTCTCGCCGCACCTGAAATCCTGGACGGAGCGGGTGCTTGTCGGGGGCGAGCCCGTGTCCGAGGGCGCTTTCGCCGCGTCTGCCGCTGAGGTGGCGCGGGCAGCGGGCACGGTCGACGGAGAGGAGGCCTTTGGGCCGGTCACCCAGTTCGAGGCCCTGACGGCGACCGCGTTCCTCGTGCTCGCCTCGGAGGGAGTCGAGGTCGCGGCGGTCGAGGCCGGGCTCGGCGGCAGGCTCGACGCCACCAACGTGATCGGTGCGCCCGTCACGGTCTGTACCGCGGTCGGCCTGGAGCACACGCAGTGGCTGGGAGAGACCGTCACCGAGATCGCGACGGAGAAGCTCGACGTGATCGCGCGGGGCTCGGTGCTCGTGGTCCCGGCCGACCTTGAAGCGGACGCGATGGGCGTCGCCATCGCCATTACGCGCAAGCGGGAGGCGCGGGTGGTCGTCGCGCCGGCGTCGAGCCCGCTGGCACCGGCCGCGACGCCGCCGTACCTGAGCCACAACCTCGCCCTCGCCTTAGCGGCTTCCCACGAGGTGCTTGGCGCCATTGACGAGGCTTCCGTTACCGACGCAATCGAGGCAGGGGCGCTGCGGATTGCCGGGCGGTTCGAAAAGGTGGGGGAGCGCCCGCTCACCATCCTCGATGGAGCGCACAACGCCGACGGTATGGCGGCTCTGGGCGCAGCGCTTCGGGAGGCGGGGTCGTCGGGGCCGTTGATCGCCTGCGTGGCGATCCTTGACGACAAGGACCAGGATGCGATGCTTCGCGTGGTCGCGGATTTCGCCGACCACCTGGTGGTAACCGGCTGCTCCCACCCGCGCGCCGTTGCGCCGGCCCGGCTGGCCGGGAAGGCAGCAGCCTTCGGGGTTCAGGTCCGGGAGGTCGCGGAGCCCCACGACGCGCTGGCCCTGGCCAGGGAGCTGGCGGGTGACGAGGGGACCGTCGTTGCCACCGGCTCGCTATACCTGATCGCCGACCTCGGACGCCCGCCCGGGTTCCGCGGAGGATCAACCCTGTGAACGACAATGGCCCATCGGTTTTGACAATGGTCGTGATCGTCGCGGTCAGCGTGGCCGCGGTGATCCTGGTCTTCTTCGGCATCGGGTACGCCTTCGGGCGTCTCTTTCTCTGACGGGCGCCGCGGGGCAGGTAATCCCGCTGGCCCGGCGAACGGTGCTTTACCCTCACGGGCCGAACGATGCAGACCACCCTCGCGATATTCGGGCTCAGCGGCACCCTGGACGTAATCGTCCAGCTCGTCGTCCTCGGGGCGATCGTCGTCTGGCTGGCGCTGGTCTGGTACACGTACGCCGACGCCAGGCGGCGCCTCGAGGACAAGCTCCTCGTGCGCACCGCGACCGTCGCCGCGCTGATCTTCCCGCTGATCGGCACCGTCGTATACGTGATCGTCAGGCCGCCCGAGTACCTGGAGGACAGGCTCGAGCGCGAGCTCGAGATGGAGGCCGCCGCCGCCCGCCTCGCATCGGCCGACTTCCGCGCCTGCCCTCACTGCGAGGAGATGGTCGGCTCTTCCTACCTGCGATGCCCGCACTGCATGAGCAGGCTCCGGGACCCGTGCGGCTCTTGCAGGCGGCCACTGGACCCCGACTGGCTCATCTGCCCCTACTGCGAAGCCGAGATTCCCGGCGTCACGCCAAGCCCCGAGGAGCAGGCGCGGGAGCGGCGGCGAATCGAGCGCGAGGCCGAGAGGATTTCTGCGGCGGGCGAGGAGCCCGAGAGCACCGTGGGGGAATACGATGAGGCCGAATACGAGCCCGGGGTGCAGTACGCCGAGGAGGAAGAGGTAGACATCTTCTCCGAGGAGCTCCCGCCCCGGGCAGACGACCAGGACCGCTAACCGAAGGGCGTGAGATGGAACGGACGCTGATCCTCGTAAAGCCGGATGCCTTTGCCGCAGGCCTGAGCGGCGAAATCCTCGCCCGCTTCGAGCGCAAGGGGCTCAGCCCCGTGGCCCTGCGGCTCATGACCGTCGACCGCGGGCTCGCCGAGGCCCACTACGCCGAGCACGAGGGCAAGCCGTTCTTCGAGGAACTGGTCGCCTTCATCACCAGCGGCCCGCTGGTAGCCATGGTGCTCGAGGGGCCGCGTGCCGTGCCGGCGGCCCGCCAGGTGATCGGGGCCACCGACCCGGTCGAGGCGGCTCCCGGGTCGATCCGCGGCGACTTCGCGCTCGAGGTTTCGAGCAACATGGTTCATGGCTCCGACTCCGACGAGTCGGCTGCGCGCGAAGCGGCGCTCTTCTTCCCTGACCTGGCCTGAGCCCATATCGGGTCCCCTGGAGTGGGGGCCGCACCTCCGGCTGGTGCTGGCCTCAGCCTCGCCCCAGAGGAGCGGAATCCTCGCCTCGGCGGGCATCCCGTTCGAGGTCGCCCCGACCGGGACCGCGGAGCTGACCGAAGGCGACCCCGCCCAGGTTGCGCTCGAGAACGCCCGCCGGAAGGCGCGCGAGGGGCGCCTGAGCCATCCCGAGCCGGAGGCGGTGATCCTGGCGGCCGACACGGTGGTTGCACTCGAAGGAAAGATCCTCGACAAGCCGGCAGATGCCGGCCGGGCGCGGGATTCGGTCGGGACCCTGGCCGGGCGAACCCACGAGGTCTTCGGCGGGATCGTCCTCGCGGGTCCGGGAGAAGAGTGGCGCGAGGCCTCCTGCGCGAGCCGGGTGACTTTCCGCGCGCTGGCCCCCGTTGAGGTCGAAGAGTACGTCGCCACCGGAGAGTGGGAGGGGCGTGCCGGGGGCTACGCGGTACAGCTGTCGGGGGCCGGGCTGGTCGATTCGCTCGAGGGCGACAGGGAGAACGTCATCGGCCTCTCGACGGCGACGCTGGCCGGCCTGGTGCAAGGACTCGTGCCATCCGGCGGGGGAGCGGGCGACCGCTACAATCCCTAGGGACTCGGCCCTCATTTTTCCCCGGAAATTCGGGGTTTTTGCGGGCCGGCGTCCTCCACAGCAATGGGCGTATTCAGCTACCTCACCGGGATGGGCGGCCGCGACATGGCGGTCGACCTTGGAACCGCCAACACGCTCGTCTACGTCCGTGGCCGCGGAATCGTGCTTTCCGAGCCCAGCGTGGTGGCGATTGACGCCCGCAGCGGCGAGGTTCACGCCGTGGGCGTTGAGGCCAAGCGGATGCTCGGGCGCACACCAGGCACGATCCAGGCGATCCGTCCGCTCAAAGACGGCGTGATCGCCGACTTCGACGTGACCGAGGAGATGCTCAGGCACTTCATCCAGAAGGTCCACCAGAGCCGCTTCGCCCATCCACGGGTGGTCGTCTGCGTTCCCTCCGGCGTCACCGGAGTGGAGAAGCGCGCCGTGGAGGAGGCCTGCCTGTCGGCCGGTGCCCGGCAGGCTTACCTGATCGAAGAGCCGATGGCGGCGGCGATCGGCTCAGGCCTGCCGATCGGTGAGCCGACCGGCTCCATGATCGTCGACATCGGCGGAGGGACGAGCGAGGTTGCCGTCATCTCCCTCGGCGGGATCGTCGTGGCGGAGTCGATCCGCGTAGGCGGAGACGAGCTCGACGAGGCGATCATCAATTACGCCAAGCGCGAGTACAAGCTGCTGATCGGCCAGCAGACGGCAGAGGAGCTGAAGCTCGAGATCGGCTCGGCCCACGCGATGCGCGAGGAGGTCCAGGCCGAGATTCGCGGCCGGGACCTGGTCAGCGGGCTGCCGAAGACCGTGGTGCTGACCAGCGAGGAGATCCGGGCGGCGCTCGAAGAGCCGATGAGCCAGATAATCGGGGCCATCAAGGAGACCCTTGACAGCACCCCGCCGGAGCTGGCCTCCGACATCATGGACCGCGGGATCATGCTCGCCGGTGGCGGTTCCCTGCTGCACGGCCTTACCGACCGGCTGCGGGAGGAGACTCAGATGCCGGTCCACCTTGCCGAGTCTCCACTCACCTGCGTTGCGGTCGGATCGGGCCGGTCGCTGGAGGAATTTGAAGTGATTCACAGGACCAACCGAAGAGCGAGGAAGCGCCGCCGCTGACGCGCGCCACTGCTGCCATGGTCCATCGACCCCCTTACCCCAGATGTACGACCGCACCGTACGGCGCCGACGGATAACGCTCGGCCTGCTCGTGGCCGCTGCTCTGCTGCTCCTTACCGTGTACTTCG
>JAUMBN010000007.1:0-2052 GCA_032119675.1 Solirubrobacteraceae bacterium
GGTGCAGACCGAGTCCGGCGAATACATGTCCCGGGCCTGACCGGATGTCCCGTCGCACCGACCAGCGGCGGGAGGCCGCGTTCGCCCTCTACGAGGCCGAGATCTCGGGCCGCACCGTGGACGAGGTACTCGACGCGCGCGCGGCGCCGGAATTTACCGCGGCCCTCGCACGGTCGGCCACCGCGCACCGGGAGCGACTGGGCGGTCTGATCGCGCGCAACGCCAATGGCTGGGATCTGGACCGGATAGCGGCGCTCGAACGATCGGTAATGCTCGTGGCCCTTGCCGAGGTCGCCTACCCGGAGTCGATCCCGTCGGAGGCACCGATCCCACCGGCAGGGGCCATCGAGGAGGCGGTGGAGGTAGCCAAGGAGTACTGCGGAAGCTCCGCGCCGGCCTTCGTGAACGGGGTGCTCGACGCCGCCTTTGACGAGTTGCGGCAGAATCCGGACGGCGATGACCGAACCTGACGCCAATCGGCTCGACGAGCTCGTGGGCCGGCTTGAGCGAGCCGCCGAGCAGCTGAGGGGCGGAGAGCTGAGTCCCGACGCGGCGGCTTCCCTCGTTGAGGAGTGCGCCGCCCTGGCCTCGCAGGCCTCGGGGGAGCTGGAGCGCCTCACCCGTGAGGGCTCGGCCGAGCCTGCTCCCGGGCAGGACCGTCTCTTGTGAGCTACCCGGACGACCTGCGCGCCCAGGTCGATCGGTATCTGGAAGGAATCGAGTTTGCGGGCCCGGCGGCCGCAGATGGGTTGATTGAAGCGATGCGCTATTCGCTGCTCGCCGGTGGAAAGAGGATCCGCCCGGTGCTGGCCCTGGCGACGGCCCGGTCGCTCGGAGCTCCCCCGGATGAGGTGATGCCGTTCGCCGCGTCTGTTGAGCTTGTGCACACTTACTCGCTGATTCACGACGACCTACCGGCCATGGACGACGATGACCTTCGTCGCGGGCGGCCTACCTGTCACATGGCTTTCGGCGAGGACGTGGCGATCCTTGCCGGGGATGCCCTCTACGCCGAGGCGTTCCGGCTCGCCCTCGCCGAGCAGGGAGGTCCGGACGGCCGCAGGCTGGCCGCCGCGGCCGAGCTCGCCCAGGCGACCGGCACCGACGGGATGGTCGGGGGGCAGTACATCGATGTCAGCGGTCGGTCGGCTCCCGGCCAGGAGGGGCTGAGGGAGCTCCACGCGCTCAAGACCGGCCGGCTGATCGCCGTCTCGGTTGAGGGCCCGTGCCTGCTGCTTGGCGCCGAGGGGGAGAGGCTCGCGGCGTACAGGCGGTTTGCCCGTGAGCTCGGGATCCTCTTCCAGATCGTCGACGACGTGCTCGATGTCACTTCGAGCGACGAAGAGCTCGGCAAGCCCGCGGGGAGCGACGCGAAGCACGGAAAGCGAACCTACGTGACCGAGTTCGGAACCGAGGAGGCGCGGGAGCTTGCGGCTGCATCACGCGATCGTGCGCTCGACGCGCTGGGCGAGGCGGCCGGGCCCGAAGGCGCCGAGCTGGAGGCGATAACCCGCTATATCGCCGACCGGGAGAACTGAAGGCACCGCCTGCGCGTACCCTCCCTGTGGCCGTGGAACGACTTCTTGACCAGATAGACGGGCCGGAGGACCTGAAGGGGCTCGATGACGAGCAGCTTGCGCAGGTGGCGCAGGAGGTGCGCGAGCACATCATCGGCACCGTCGGCGAGATCGGGGGGCACTTCGGCGCAAACCTTGGTACCTGCGAGCTCGCAGTGGCGCTTCACTCGGTTCTCGATTCGCCCAGGGACAAGATCCTCTGGGACGTCGGCCACCAGGCCTACCCGCACAAGGTCCTGACCGGGCGCCGCGACCAGCTGGAGACGATCCGCCACTACGGCGGCCTGGCGCCGTTCTGCTCGATCGCCGAGAGCGAGCACGACATCATGGGCGCCGGGCATGCCTCCACCTCCATCGGCTACGGCGTCGGCCTGAAGGAGGGGATGCGCGTGCTGGGCCATCCCGACGCGGGGCGGGTGGCCGCAGTTATCGGCGACGGTGCGATGACCGGCGGCGTCGCCTTCGAGGCGATCCA
>JAUMBN010000008.1:0-14707 GCA_032119675.1 Solirubrobacteraceae bacterium
AGGTCGGGGAGGAGGCGCTCGTCGAGGACGATCTCCTCCCGCTTGCCGGCCTTGCCCTTCTTCGCGTCCTTCTTCTTGCTCTTCTTCGCCATGGACGCGAAAGCTACCGGGGTACGGCCGGCAGCGGTGCCGCCACCGGCCAGCGATTACTCTGGCCGCGTGGCCAAAGCGAAACTGAAGCCGCCCCGCCAGGCGCAGCTTCTGGCGATCCTGGCCCTCGTCTTCCTCGCGGCAGCCCTTGCCGCCGCCATCTACGCGGCGATCGACCGCTTCCCGCTTGACCTGGTCGCCGTACTGCTGGTGTTGGGCTCGGTGGTGGTCGGCCTGCGGGCCATCCTCCAGGCGGGCGTGGCCAGGGCCTTCGGCCTCTTGGCCTCGGCCCTCCTGGCTGCAGGCGCCTTCCTGGTCCTGCTGGCCACGCTCAAGCCGGTGGCCGACGCACTCACCATCGGCTCTCTGGTGCTGGGCCTTGCCCTCACGCGCAAGGCCCTTCGCTACCGGCTCGACCTGCCCACGGCCCCACCCCCGAGCCATCCCGTGGTGTTCTGGAACCCCAAGTCCGGGGGCGGGAAGGCGGCCGAGGCCCGGCTCGACGACGAGGCGCGCGCCCGCGGAATCACCCCGATCGAGCTAAAGCCCGGCGACGACCTGGAAGCCCTCGTTCGCCAGGCGATCGCCGAGGGTGCCGATGCGCTCGCCGCCGCCGGGGGCGACGGCACTCAGGCCACCGTCGCGGCGATGGCGTCCGAGGCCGGGCTGCCCTTCGCCTGCATTCCCGCCGGCACTCGAAACCACTTCGCGCTGGACCTCGGCGTTGACCGGGACGACGTGGTCGGCGCGCTGGAGGCATTCGTCGACGGTGGCGAAAAGCGCGTCGACCTCGCCGAGGTCAACGGCCGGGTCTTCGTGAACAACGTCTCGCTCGGCCTCTACGCCGAAGCGGTCCAGAGCGACGACTACCGCGGGGCCAAGATCCGGACGCTCGTCGGCACGGCGGCCGAGATAGCCGAAAACGGAGGCCTCGACCTGCCTTCGGCCGCGGGCGACGACGGGGGTGGCGAACCGCTCGCAATCCTGGTCTCCAACAACCAGTACCGGGTCGGCCAGGCCCTTGGCTCGGGCATGCGCCCGAGGATCGACGACGGCCTGCTCGGCGTGACCGTCTTCGAGGAGATCGCGCCGATATCCGCCGGCGGACTGACCCGCACGCCCTGGCGCCAGTGGGAGACCCCGGAGCTGACGCTCAACCCCGAAGGACCGGTGCCGGCCGGGATCGACGGCGAGGCGACCGAGCTCGAGTCACCGGTCCGCTTCACGATCAGGGCGGGAGCGCTCAGGGTGCGGATCGCCCGTGCCCATCCGGGCGCCTCGCCCGCCGCCCGCCTGCCCGACCACTTCACGGGCATCCCCATCTCACTCTGGCGGACCGCCACCGGGCGCGGGTAGAGGCCCCGACCCCAGGCAGGCGCCGAGAAACGAAAAGAGGCCCTCCGGTCGGAGGGCCTCGATCGATAGCGGGGGCGGGATTCGAACCCGCGACCTTCGGGTTATGAGCCCGACGAGCTACCAGACTGCTCCACCCCGCGACGTGCTTCGAAGATAGCAACCGGGGCCGGCCGCGATCAACCGCGGGCAGCGACCTTCAGGCGACCCCGGCCCGGGCGATCGTGGTGACCGACTGGTAGTAGATGTCGCGCCCGAAGCCGGGGATCGGAAAGAGGTAGGCCTGGCAGGGAGAGGGGATGTCGAGGCGGGCCCGGTCCTCGCCGGTGTCCAGGTCGACGACCACGAGCTGGTCGCTCCCGAACGCCAGCCCGTTGCGCCGAACCGCCGAGAGGTGGGCGAGCATCTGCAGTGCCGGCCTGAGGAGGCGGCGAACCCCCGGGCGGCGGAGGAACGGTGCCTGGCGCCAGTCCTGCACTACGAGCTCGCGCGTGTCCGGGTAGAGGATGAGATGGGCGGCATGGGCAAACCCGTCGCGACGCCAGAGCGGGACCATCTCGTCCCCCTCCAGGCGCCAGGCCCTCAGCACCGCATTGCCGGCGTCGTAGGCGACGACGACCCCGCCCACCGGGTCCCAGGCCGGCGGGTTGGACTCCGTGCCGTGGGGCAGGCCGCTGATCTCGACCGAGTCGATCACGCCCGCGTCATCCCGGCGGGCCCACCAGAGCCGCAGCGGCGAAGGGGCCTCGCCGCTGTCGAGCATCGTGGTGTCGGTGTCGTTGCGCCCATTGTCCATCCAGATGACGTGGTCCGGAGTGATGACCGGATCCCAGCCGTAGCTGCTGCCCGGCCGCGGCCCGTACTGCGGCTGCCATTCGGGGTCGATGGCCAGCTCGCCGGCGTCGCGGTCGAAGAGGAGCCGGAAGACGCGTGTGGTGCCGATCGCGATGACGGCCTCACCGTCGCTGCACAGCCGCCCGATCGACGCCTCGGGCAGGCCGAGCGGTGAGGCAAGTGGCTCGAGGGTCTCCGGGTCGAGGACGTTGACCGTCGACGGCGCCCGCCCCGCCGGCGCGTCGCAGTCCTTGGTGACGATCTCCCCCCCGTCGAGGATCACGAACGAGTTGTGGGGCCTGGGCGCGGGAAGCTGCCGGGAGACAAGCACCTCGAGCTCCGGGGTAACCCGGTGCGCCCAGCAGCCGAAGACCATGTAGAGGTCGCCATTGGCGTGAAAGGCGATCCCGCCCGGCCAGTACGGGCCGCCGGGGAGCTTCGGGGTGGAAGCCAGAACCTCGAGGGTCTCCGGGTCGAGCTTCTCGACCCAGCCCTTGACCGGGTCGCCCTGCGCCCCTCCCCTCAGGGGCATCCCGTGGCGCAGGGCGTAGAGCTCGCCCGGGCCGCGACGGATCAGCATGTCGGTCGCGTAGGCGTCGCGGGAGGCCAGCAGCTCGAGCCGGTCGCCGGGTCCGATGCCCGGTCCGCCCTGAGGGGTGGCACAGCACCAGCGCTGGGGGCCGTTGTCCTCGCTGCTCCAGGTATCCGGCCAGTAGGCGCCGGCTCGGTCCTCGGGAATGATCGCCTCGCCCATCGGCGGACGAGGCTATTGGAGAGCTGCCTGCGCCGCTGAGCCGCTCAGTCGACCTTGAGGACGCCCGGCGGCTTCCAGCTGCCGTCGAGAATCGCCTTCTTGGGCATGTAGAGCCGCATGTTCAGCCGGAAGCCCGTCGGCGGGGCGGGCAGCCAATTGACGTCCCTCTCGCTCGGCTTGGACTGCTGGATGGCGATCACCACGGAGCCGTCCCGCTTCTTCCTGAGCGGCGGGTGGCTGTCCCCGATGGCGTAGATGTTCGAGGGGTTGGCGACCAGGTACCCGTTGGTGTCGTACATCGTCAGCGACCAGAATGCCCTGGTCGGGGGCAGCTTGCCCTTCTCAAAGACCATCCGGTAGTTGTTGGCGCCGTTGAAGGTCTCGCCGGAGGGCGTGGCCAGCGCAACCGGGTAGACCGACTCGATGGGGGTGTTGGCGCCGAGGCCGACCAGGGCAACGCGGGCCCGGAAGGTGTAGTTGGTCCCGAAGTCGCCGATGTCGGCCGGCGGCGTGTACCAGCCCCCCGCAGCGATCGCCTGCTGCAGGATCGGCAGCCGCGACTCGACGGGCAGAGCGGCGTAGGCGGCGTCGACCCCGTCAGCGAGCCTGGCCTGTACGTCGGCCGGGAGCGAGTCGGGGCTCCTGCCGATACCCACGCCGGCGGGGGCCAGGCGATCCAGCATCGCCTTGTCCTGCTGCTCGGGCGGCGGGTCGACGGCCATCTGGGCGTTCAGCTGCCGGATGAACTCAAGACCGCCCTGCGGGCCGCCCTTCTCCCGCTCCGGGATGTTGCCGAGCGGCTTGGCCAGCGGCTTTCCGGCCTTGTAGGCGGCGAGCGACCCGGTCCGGAACTTCGACATCAACTTGCGGGCCGCCGGGACGTCGCCCTTGCCCTTGACCAGGACGCGACCGATCACCCAGAGACGCCGGGCCGAGGACTTGAAGCGCCTGGTGCCCTTGGGGAGCTTCCCGGCCGGGGCGCCGTCCCACTCGAGCACCCAGCTCCCGCCACTTCCGCCGTTGAGCCGCTGGCCGACGTAGCCGACAACGTTGGTCCAGGGCTCGACGAACTCGAAAACCCAGTAGCGGTCCTTCATCTTCGGAACCTTCAGGACGAGCGGCTTTTCCAAGTCGAACTGTCCGAGCGAGTAGAGGGTGTCGACGTTGGGAGCCACGACGTTGTCGGCCCCGGCCTCAGCGAGATTGCGGGCGTTGGCGAGGCGGTTGACCGGCGCCATCTTGGCGAGGTCGTCGGTACGCACCCGGTTGAACTCGAGCAGCGGGAAGCCGTAGGTGAAGGCCTCCTTGCCCAGTTCGTAAGCCTGTTCGGGCGTCGGGGCGGGAGCCGGCTCCTGGGCCGAAGCGGCAGGCGCGAGCGCGGCAAAAGCGCCCACGGCCGCGATCAGCGGGAAGACTCTCCTCAAAGCCATGGCAACAGCATAAACGGAACGGTTCGCAGACGACGCCGGTTCCGCTCGCGCCCGGGTATCTTGCGGCGACCGATGGCGCGCGTCCTCATCACCCGGCCCCTACCCGGCGACGCGCCGGAGAAGCTCGAGGGGGCCGGCCATGAGGTGATTGTCCTCCCCGGCCCGATGCCTCCCGGCCGGGAGGAGCTGGAGGCGGCGCTGGAGGGGGTCGAGGGGCTCCTCTGCCTGCTCACCGACCCGGTCGACGGGGAGGTGATCGACTCGGCCGGCGCGCTGCGAGCGATCGCCAACTGTGCGGTCGGCACCGACAACGTCGACCTCGACGCCGCGGCGGCGCGCGGCATCGCCGTCGGCGTCACCCCCGACGTCCTGACCGACGCCACCGCCGACCTGGCCATGGCCCTGCTCCTGGCTGCCGCCCGGCGTCTTCCGGAGGCCGAGCGCGACGCGCGCGAGGGCCGCTGGCGCACCTGGGAGCCGGCCGGCTGGCTCGGGCTCGAGCTCCGCGGGGCGCGGCTCCTCGTGGTCGGGCCCGGGCGGATCGGCAGCGCCGTGGCCGAACGCGCCAGGGCCTTCGGAATGGAAGTGGAGAGCGCCGGGCGTGACGACAACCTCCTGGACCTCCTGCCCGAAGCCGACATCGTCTCGCTCCACTGCCCACTGAGCGAGGCCACCCGCGGCCTGATCGGTGAGGCGCAGCTGGCCGCAATGAAGCCCACGGCGATCCTGGTCAACACCTCCCGCGGGGCGGTCGTCGACCAGCCTGCGCTGGTCAGCGCCCTCGAAGCCGGGGAGATCGGCGCGGCCGCCCTCGACGTGACCGATCCGGAGCCGCCACGGCCGGGCGACCCGATCCTCAGCGCCCCGAACTGCATCGTGCTGCCCCACATCGGGTCGGCAACCACCCGCGTGCGCAGCCAGATGGCATCGCTATCGGCCGACAACCTGATCGCCGCCCTGGGCGGCGACCCGATGCCCTACCCCGCCCCGTGAGGATCGCCGTCGTCGACATCGGCTCCAACTCGACCCGGCTGCTGGTTGCCGAGGTCTCGGAGGAAGGGAAGGTGACCGAGCTCGCGCGCCGGAGCGAGGTGACACGGCTCGCCGCGGGCGTCGACACCACCGGCCTGCTCGCCGGGGATGCGATGGACCGCGTCTACGCCGTGCTCGAGGCCTACACGGAGGAGATCGACGCGATCGGCCACGTGCACCGGCGGATCGGCGTGATGACCAGCGCCAGCCGGGATGCGGCCAACGGGGAGGAGTTCGCAGCGGTGATCGCCGAACGCTTCGCCATAGAGACCCGCGTGATCGAGGGCGACTTCGAGGCGCGGCTCTGCTTCCTCGGGGCGACCAGCGACCGCGACGAAGACGAGAGCAGGCCCACCTGCGTCCTCGACATCGGTGGCGGGTCGACCGAGCTGATCGTCGGCCGCGGGCGCAGCGTCGACTTCCACGTCTCCACGCAGCTCGGCGTCGTGCGCCAGAGCGAGCGCCACCTCCACTCAGACCCGCCGACCGGGGCCGAGCTTCACGAGCTCGACGACGAGGTCTGCAGCACCATCGAGGACGCCGTCCCGAAGGAGGTCCGCAGGGAGGCCGAGGCGATGATCGCCGTTGCCGGCACCGCTACCTGGATGGCCTCGATCGACCTGGGGCTCGAGCAGTACGACTCCGCCCGCATCCACGGCGACCGCATCAGCCTCGAGCGCTGCCGGGGGATCGCGGCCATGCTCGGCTCGATGACCGAGGCGCAGCGGCGGGATGTCACCGGCCTGCACCCCGACCGTGCCCCCACGATCCTCACCGGGGCGCACATCCTCTGCACGGCGATGGAGTGCTTCGGGATCGACGAGGTGGAGGTCTCCCAGCACGACATCCTCTACGGGGTCGCGCTGCAGGTCGCCGGCCACGCCGGCACCTGATCAGGCCAGGTTCGACTTGCGCGGGTAGACGACGTCCGGGTCCTGGAGGACGTTCACCAGCGCGGGGGAGCCGGAGGCAAAGGCCCGCTCGAGGGCGGGCCGCAGCTCGCCGGGCTCGCGAACGAGCTCGCCGTAGCCACCGAGCGCGGTGACGACCTCGTCGTAGCGGGTCTCGGGTCGCAGCTCGGCCACGACCGAATAGCCGTAGAGAAATTCCATCGGGTGCTTCTCGAGCGCCCAGATCCCGTTGTTGCCCATGACCGCGACCACGTTGACGCCGTGGCGGGCGAGAGTGTCGAACTCCATGCCGCTGAAGCCGAAGGCCCCGTCTCCGACCAGCAGCACGACCTGGCGGTCGGGATGGGCGATCTTCGCCGCCAGCGCGTAACCGGCCCCCGACCCGAGGCACCCGAACGGGCCCGGGTCGAGCCAGCACCCCGGCTCGTAGGAGTTGATGAAACGGCCGGCGTAGGAGACGAAGTCGCCGCCGTCACCGATCACGATCGCGTCACGGTCGAGGAAGCTCGCGAGTTCGGCGTAGATGCGCACGGGATGGAGCGGAGAGCGGTCGTCCTCAAGCTCCTCGCGCTCGGCGGCGCGCTTCTCGTCCTCGATCTCGCGCAGGCTCGCAACCCAGGATGATGTGCGGTCCTCAAGGCCCGCCGTGCCCTCGCGAATCGCGTCAAGCGTCGCCGGGATCCCGCCGTAGCACTCCGCCGCCGGCTGGCGGGGGTGCGCCCGCTCGGGCTCGATCCGGTCGACGACGACGATCTCGGTCTGGTCACCGAAGGCTCCGCCGAAGGCGAGGCGGAAGTCCATCGGCACGCCGATGACGATCGCCACGTCGGCCTCGCGCAGCCCGGCCGAACGGGCGCGGGCGAAGAACATCTCGTCGTCGGCCGGGACGCACCCGCGCGCCAGCCCGTTGAGGAAGACGGGGATCCGGCGTTCCCGGACGAGCTCCTGCAGCGCTCCCTCCCCATGGCCCCACCAGAGGCCGGTGCCCGCCATGATCACCGGGCGCTCGGCGTCGGCCAGGAGAGCCACCGCCCGGTCGATCCCCTCGGGCGCGGCCGGCTCGGCGGCCGGATCGGGGAGCGCCGGCGCCGGCCCGGGCTCAGGCCCCTCGGAGAAGACGACGTCGAGGGGAAAGTCGACGAAGGTCGGCCCGCCGGGGGCGGCCAGGGACATGTCGAGTGCCTCGTCGATCAGTCCGGGAATCTCGCCGGCGTCGGTGGCGGTTGCCGCAAACCGCGTCAGGGGACTCACGAACGGCACGTGGTCGATCTCCTGGAGCGACCCCATCCCCCACCTCAGCGCCGGGGCGCGGCCTCCGAGCACAACGAGCGGCGATCCGTTCTGCATCGCCGAGCCGATGGCGCTCATCCCGTTGGTCACGCCCGGGCCGGCGGTCAGGGCGGCGACGCCCGGGGTCCGGGTCACCTTGGCCCAGCCCTCGGCGGCGAAGGCGGCGGTCTGCTCGTGGCGGGTGTCGACGAGGTCGATTCCCTCGTCGCGGCAGCCGTCGTAGATCGAGAAGAGATGGCCCCCCGAAAGGGTGAAGAGCTTGCTCACCCCGTGCTCGCGCAGCCGGCGGGCGGCCAGCCGCCCCCCGTGAAGATTGGTCCCGGTTCCGGTGGCGGCTTCCATTCGGCGAGTCTATATCCCCGGAATCTGCGGGGTTTTGAGACCGCCGGGGCTTGACCCCGTACCACGCCCTGTAGATTGCCGGATCACATAAGCGTCTGCCGAATCGCGAGCTCCCCGGGAGTCCGCGAGCGGGGGAACCAATCAGTTCCGGGGCGAAGCGGCCTGTAAGGGGTCGCCGCGCACGCTGAACAAGCGCGAGCCCGTCAGCTCACCTCGCAGGCACAGCCAGATGATGAGGACCCGAACCCGACACGCCACCCGTATCCCTGCGCTCGCCGTGCTCTGCGCGCTGGCGGGCACCCCGGCTGCCGGGGCGCAGGGTCCCGGCGGCGCCGAGATCCCCGGGCCGCCGAAGGTCGCGGGCGTCGCGTGCGCCGGGCAGCCGCAGGGACGCTGCGCCCGGGGCCAGCTGATGACGATCACCGGCGAGAGCCTCCAGTCGGTCAACCGCATCGAGTTCCTCGGCGGCAAGACCCGGCGCGACGACGTCCACGTGAAGGTCTCCGCTCGGGCGGCCCGGTCCGCCGAGCTCGTGGTGGCTGTTCCCCGCAAGGCGCGAAGCGGCCCGGTGAGGCTGCGCAGCTCGGTCGGCGAGCCGGCACTGATTCCCTCCCTCGACCTGGTCGCCGGCGCCGCTCCCACCTACGAGACCGGCAAGGGCGGCCGGATCTTCGCCGGTGGGCGCCAGACCGCCGAGCTCACCTACGACGTCGGCGGCCGGCCGGCCGGAGCCCGGGTCGAGGCGCTTCGCATCGCCTCGGGCGAGGTCGTGCGCAGCTGGGCGGTCGAGGCCGACGGCCAGGGCACGGTCTCCTGGGACGGTTTCGTCGACGATGAACCGGCACGCTCCGGCGCCTACGCCCTGCGCCTCAACCGAGCGGCCGCCCAGGCCGCCCAGTCCGGCACCGTGACCGAGACCCAGTTCGAGCTCGTCGAGGGGATCTTTCCGATCCGCGGGCGCTACCGGCTCTCTTCCACCACGATGCAGAGCTTCGGCGGCGGCCGGGGCCACCAGGGCACCGATCACTTCGCCTCCTGCGGCACCCCGCTGGCCGCCTGGACCCGGGGGACGGTCCAGTACGTCGGCACCCACGGTCGCGCCGGCAACTACCTGGTCGTCAAGAGGCCCAACGGCGAGTCCTACGCCTACATGCACCTCCGCGAGCGCCCGCTCGTCGACAAGGGCGACCGGGTCTTCACCGGCCAGCGCGTCGGGTCCGTCGGAGACACGGGACGTGCCAGCGGCTGCCACCTTCACTTCGAGCTGTGGACCGCCCCCGGGTGGTACCAGGGCGGCAAGCCGTACGACTCACTGCCGCTGATGAAGCGCCTGAGCGCCCTGGACTGAGGCCCGCAGTGCCCGGGGAGGGACTCGAACCCCCACATCCCAGAAGGGACCGCCGGGTTTAAGCCGGCTGCGTCTACCAGTTCCGCCACCCGGGCCGGGGCGCCTATCCTCAGCCTATGGCTTCGCGCAGGCCGCGGAAGACCGCGAAACCTTCCGGTCCCGGCGGTGTTGTTGTGGGCGAGGGAGCAATCATGGAGGCATCGGCGATACCAAACGTGGGGCCAGGGCTGAAGAAGCCGGTGGCGCTGCTGCGCCTTCAGTCCGACGAGAAGCTCGTCGCCATGACCCGGCGGGGCGACCAGAGCGCATACGAGGCCCTCATGGGTCGCTACCACGCTCGCATCCTCGGCTTTACGCGCCACATGCTCGGCAGCCGCGAGGACGCCGAGGACGTCACCCAGGAGAGCTTCGCCGCGGCCTACAGCGCGATGATGGCCGACGAGCGGCCGATCAACGTCAAGCCCTGGCTCTACCGGATCGCCCGTAACCGCTCCCTCAACCACATGCGGCGACAGAAGGCGATCGGCGTCGACGACTTCGACCTTCACATGGCCGACTACGGCCGCAGCACGGCCGACGAGGTCGGCCAGCGCGAGGAGCTGCGGCTCCTGGTGGGCGACGTTCAGTCCCTGCCCGAGTCCCAGCGCACTGCGCTCCTGCTACGCGAGATCGACGCCCTCTCCTACGACCAGATCGCCGAGGCGATGGAGACCACCGTTCCCAGCGTGAAGTCGCTGCTCGTGCGTGCCCGCGTCGGCCTGGCCGAAGCCGCCGAAGCCCGCCGGCTCACCTGCGACGAGGTGCGGGCCGAGCTCGGCGAGGTCGCCGAGGGCCTGGCCCGCCTCTCCTCCCCGGCCCGACGCCACGTCAAGGAGTGCGACCGCTGCAAGGCCTTCCAGGCCCACCTCAAGGAGAACAACAAGGCACTGGCCCTCCTCCTCCCCATCGGGCCGCTGCTGCTCGCCAAGAAGTTCCTGCTCGCCCAGCTCGGAACCACCGCCAGCGCCTCCGGTGGCGCCGGCCTCGCCGCCTCGGGCGGCCTCCTCACCGGCGCCGCCAGCTCGGTGGCCAGCAAGGCGGCTGCCACCGCCGCCGCCGCCGCGATCGTCACGGCCGGCGCGGTCGAGGTTCGCCAGGCGACCACCGCCCAGCCGAGCCGCGAGAGCGCCCCGGTAGTGGCTCAGGCCCCTGTCTCCCCTGCCCCCGAGCCCGCCGTCGTCGCCGTGCCGGACCCGGTGAAGGTTGCGGCCGAGCCGCGCGCCGGGCAGCCGGCCGCCGAAGCTCCCGCAGCCCCCGCGCCGGTCGCCGACCCGGCGCCCGCTCCCGGGGCGGACGCCCCCGCCCCGGCCACTCCCGCACCTGTGGAGGAGCACCACGACGTGGTAAGCATCCCGCCGGAGAACGCTCCGGACGTGACCGACCCGGCACCCGCGCCCGACCCGGTCGTCCCCCCGGCCACACCCGAAGCCCCGGTCGACCCGCCGGCACAGGCTCCCGCGCCGGCGCCCTAGCCGGCCTACTGGCTCGCAAGCCTGATCGAGCGGAGGGTGCGTAGCAGCGGATCTGCCTGCGCCACCTCCCAGACGGTCTTCGGCGCACCGTTTTCGGGGCGCAGCGCAAGCGCGTCGACATCGACGCCGACGTTGTCCTCAAGGTTGTCGGAGAAGAGCAGGATCCGGCGCCCGTACCAGGTCTTTCCGTCCCGCTCGGTCTGGTAGTAAATCTGGAAGCCGGCCTGCCCGCCGTAGTTGACCGCCTGCTCGCCGCGGACGACGAAGTTCGGGTCCTCGCTGCGCATCTGCTCGATCACCCGCTGGGAGACGAGCGGGAAGGCCGCCTCGCGCTGACCCTCCGCGGGCGCGAGCCCTGGCGGCAGCTCGACCTTGCTGAATTCGAGCTCCACCGGGTTCGGAGTCCCTGCCGGAGAGGCGAGTCGAACCACCTGCGTCCCGCTGGCCGGCAGGCGCTCGAGGCTCTCGCTCGGGTAGGTGACCGAGAAGGCCACCGGCGACTTGACCTCGATCGTCCTGGTCGGGGTGCGAACCAGCAGCCAGCCGACCACGGCCAGCACGACCAGCAGGGCCGAGGCGGCCACCGCGGCCCACAGGACCCAGCGGGGCAGGGCCCGGAGGCGGGGCCCGGCCAGTTCCGGGAGGGAGGGACCGAATTCGGGTTTGACCAGCGCCGGCACGGCCGCCCAGCCTAGCCTTCGTCTCCCCCGAAAACCTCGTCGAGGTCGGCGGTGGAGATCGCCGCGAAGGCGACCATCGTCTGCAGGCGCGTCACTCCCTCCAGCTCGGCCACGGGGCCGGCGAGCACCTCCGAGAGCTGCTCGTGCCGGGGCACCCGGACCATCGCCACGAAGTCCCACTGCCCGGTGACCGAGTAGACCTCGGAGACGCCGTCGATCGCCGCGATCCTCTCCCCCAGGGTCGAAAGGGCGTTCCGGTCGGCCTCGACGAGAAGGATCGCGGTGATCATCAGAGTTCGAGGCTCTCGCCGGACTCCAGGATGATCGCCTCGCGGCCGTCGGCGGCGAGGTCGGCGGCGAAGGCGCCGGCGTCGGTCTCGATCGGCGGGAAGGTGCCGTAATGGATCGGCAGCACCTTCGGGGCGTCGACCAGGCGGGCCGCGGCGACGGCATCGTGGCGATCCATCGTGTAGTGGCCGCCGATCGGGATGCAGGCGAGGTCGACCGCATCACGCTGGGGCACCAGCTGGAGGTCGCTGAAGAGCGCCGTGTCGCCAAGGTGGTAGATCGTCGCGCCGCCGATGTTGATGACGATCCCGGCCGGCGTGTTGACCGTCCCCTTCGGCGTGGTCGAGGTATGCCACGCGGGGACCCAGCGCGCCCATCCCCAGTCGAACTCGACCGTGCCGCCGATGTTCGGGTCAATCACCGGGTGGTCCTCCCCGAGATCCTCGCCGATCTCGCCGGCCAGCTCGACGATCGCCGCGACCGTCGCGCCGGTGCGCCGCGCGATATCGACCGTGTCGCCGATGTGGTCGGCGTGACCGTGCGTGAGGAGGATGCAGTCGGCCTCGATGGTGGCCGGATCGGCTTTCGCCGCGGGATTTCCGGTCAGGAACGGGTCCACCAGGACGGTCGTCCCATCGCTTTCGATCGCCAGGCCCGAATGGCCCAGGAAGGTGACTTTGGCGCTCACTGCTTCTCCTCTCCGCTGGTTTTCGGCCCTGCCGCCTGGAGTTCGGCCGCCAGCTCGAGGCCGACGGCGACGCCGACCAGCATGGCAACCCGCGATTCCTCGGTCATCAGCACGGCGATCGCCGACCGCCGCTCGTCGACCGCCTCCACGCCGGCCACGCGGTCGATCTCTCCCTCGTGGGCCGGCTCGAAGAAGCCGCCGGCCTGGAGGGCCTCCCCAAGGATCCGCTGCAGCCCGGGCGCGGCGTGGGTGACGATCTCCTGGGCGTGAGCGAAGCGCTCGCCGTCGCCCAGGGCAGCGACGGCCGCATCCACCTCATCGGCGCTGTAGCGGCGCTCGGGCATCTGGCCAGAGCCTACCGGCGCCCGAGAAGCGCGCCGATGGCCAGTCCGGCCGCGAGGCCGACAAGCCCGGCGGTGGGGCTGGCCTCCGGCGCCGCGAGCGGGACGAGCAGCATCACCGCCGCGCAGATGCCCGCCGGGATCAGCTCCGGCCACTCACGCGCGCCCGAGCCGACCGCCCTGGCCTCCGGCAGCGCCCAGGCCCCGATCAGGCCAAGTACGGCGGCGTTGGCGCCGAGGGCCAGCGGGACGGTCTCCAGCGCAGCCGCGGCGGCGATGCCACCCATCCCGCAGACGACGAAGAGGACAGCAACCGCCAGCGGCCCGTCGCGCCTCTCGATAAGCCCGCCGAAGCAGGCCACCCCGAGCACGCCGAGAGCCCCGTACCAGACGTTCGGGGCCAGGAAAGGAGCGACGGCAACCCTCCACCACTCCCCGTCAACCGGCCCGACGACGCCGGCGTCGCCTGGTGACAGGGCACCCGGGACGAGGATCACGGTCCCCACGGCACAAAGCCCGGCCAGCACGGCCGACACGACCGGGCGAAGCGAGCCCTCGAGCCCGGGAAGCCGCAGCGGCCTGCGCCGGCGCCTGGCGGAAGCCCCGGGGGCAGCGCCGGCGGCAGGAATCCGGGGAGCGCGCTTCTGCATCCGGGAGCCGCAGTAGGGGCACTCCGTTACGTAGCGGGACACCTCTGCCCCGCAGGACCGGCAAACCACGAAGAGGTCGGCATCCTCGGCCATTGGGCCGCGATGCTAGCCAGCCCGCCGCCGGCCACCGCCGGCCGGCGAGGGTCGGTAGCGTGTAAAGGGCCGCGTTCGCGGGCAGTTGAACCCCAAACCGACACGGAGACCCAGCAAGTGGCCGATTCAATGACGCTTTCGCAGATCGAGGAGCTCCTCGGAGACGACGCCGGCGAGCTGCTCGGCCACACCTGCACGACGATCGACGCCTCGCAGCTCCACCTTCCGGGCCCCGACTTCAACAACCGGATCTTCATGGAGACCGACCGCAACCCGCAGGTCCTGCGCAATCTCCAGCAGCTCTGGGGCAACGGCCGGCTGGCCGGCACCGGCTACGTCTCGATCCTGCCCGTCGACCAGGGAATCGAGCACTCTGCCGGGGCCAGCTTCGCTCCGAACCCCGCCTACTTCGACCCGTCGGCGATCGTCGAGCTGGCCATCGAGGGGGGCTGCAACGCGGTCGCATCGACGGTCGGCGTCCTCGGCTCGGTCTCACGCCGCTACGCACACAGGATCCCGTTCATCGTGAAGGTCAACCACAACGAGTTCCTCAGCTACCCGAACGGCTACGACCAGATCATGTTCGCCTCCGTCCAGCGGGCCTGGGAGCTCGGAGCCGCCGGGGTCGGGGCGACGATCTACTTCGGCTCGGAGGAGTCGCGCCGGCAGATCGTGGACGTGGCCGCCGCCTTCGAGGAGGCCCACCGGCTCGGGATGTTCACGGTGCTGTGGTGCTACCTGCGAAACGGCGCCTTCAAGGTCGACGGCACCGACTACCACGCCTCCGCCGACCTCACCGGCCAGGCCAACCACCTGGGCACGACGATCGAGGCCGACATCATCAAGCAGAAGCTCCCCGAGAACAACGGCGGCTACATCGCCCTAAACCGGGACGGGGTCTCCTACGGGAAGACCAGCGACCTCGTCTACGACAAGCTGACCACCGACAACCCGATCGACCTGACCCGCTACCAGGTGGCCAACTGCTACATGGGGCGTTCCGGCCTGATCAACTCCGGCGGCGCCTCGTCGGGGGCGACCGACCTGGCCGAGGCGGTCAAGACCGCCGTCA
>JAUMBN010000009.1:0-8914 GCA_032119675.1 Solirubrobacteraceae bacterium
CCGGCAAGACCGGCACCGCCGAGCTGCGGTCCCGCGAGCCCGGCGACACCAGCACCAACCCCGATGACACCACGGCCTGGTTCATCGCCTTCGCCCCGGCCGGCCCCGGGCAGACCCCGCGGATTGCAGTAGGCGTGATGTTCGTCAGCGCGGGCGCCGGCGGCGAGACCGCCGCTCCGGCTGCGCGGGAGATCCTGGTCGAGGGCCTTAAGAAGCGCTGATCAGACGTCGAGCTGGACGCTCGACTCGTTTTCCGGGTTCCCGGCCTCGTGGAAGATCAGCTCGAGCGGCCGGAAGTCGAGTGCCTGGCGCGGAAGCTTGAAGACCAGCACGCCCCCGGTGGTCGGCAGGTTCTCGGGGACGCTGTCGGGCACCGGGTACTGGGAGTTGGCCTCCACGATTCCCGCCCGGTAGGCGAGGATGTTCACCGGCGCGAACTCGACCGGCTCGAAGCTCTCGCCCTTCGTGTCGACGATCTCGAAGTCCCTTGCGGCCTTTTGGGGCTCGTCGGTTCCGTTCCAGACCCTGACCCACACGCCGAACCAGAGGTCGTCGGGCCCAAGCTCGCGCTCGTCGACGGGAAGCCCGACCAGCAGCGCGCGGTCGCCGGGGTCGGCCGGGTTGAGCTGGCGGGAGATCTGGACCTGGTACTGGAGCTCTCCGTTGGTGACGTAGACCGCCTCGGACTCGCCCTCGGTGACGGTCTGGTGACCGCCGCACGCGGGGAGCAGCGCAACGGTGGCGACTACGGCGGGAACCAGGATGAGGCGTCTGACCATCGGAGCGCGGAAGTCTAATCGAAGAGCCTGCGGACCGGCCTAGACGCGAAGCCCGGTGGCGGGCTTGCGTGCGCCCCCGGCGATCGTCGCCCGGGCGCCCCGCTCGCGGTCCTCCTCGAGGATCGCCGCGAGCCTGCGCATCGCCTTGCGCCAGCCCCGGCGCATGGGACGGGACTCCCACACCGCCTCCATGACCTTGTCGGTGGGAAGCGGGGGGCGCGTCTCCACCGTCACGGTTACCTGCGTCGAGCCGTCACCGTCGTCAGCGAGCTCAAACACCCAAAGGTTCTTGATGCGGTTGTACTTGCCGCTGCGCCCGGCCATGACGATCAGGCGAGGCGGCTCCAACTCCATGATCGCGCTGTCGCCCCAGGCAAACCGGCCGAAGAAGACCTTCATCCGGAACCGGCCGCCAGCCCCGATTCCGTGCGTCTCCTCCTGGACCATGCGCCAGTCCTTGAGGAAATGGTCGGTGAATTCGGGCAGGTTGGCCGCGTCGGAGAGGTAGTCGAAGACCTCCTCGCGCGGGCGGGCGATCGTCTGGCTGACCGTGAAGGGGCCCATTGGGCCGGGAGTCTACCCCGGCGCCCAGCGCCGGCGACACGCCGCTCAGGCCACCCGGGGAAGGCCGCGCCGGACGCTGGCCCCGTGTTCCACGTGGCGCACGGTCTCCTGCGAACTGGGCTCACCGGAGTGGCCGGCACGGCAGAGCGCGCAGACCGGGCGCTCGCCGAAGTGGCTGATCACCTCGCCGGCAAGGGGCGTCCGGCCGCAGTCCGAGCAGTGCGGGTCGAGCGCCTGCCGGCGCTCGCTTCCCTTGCGCAGCAGCCGCTGCTCAAGGTCGGCTTCGTCGAAAAGCGCGGTAATGCGGGCCATGGCCCGTAGTTCGCCGTACCCGCATTGCGTTCCTCCCGCCGACCGGTTGGACGGCAGGACCGGAAGGCCTTAGTCTCGGCTCAGGAGTCGAGAAAGGTCGGAGCGGATGGACCGGATTGACGAGATCGGCGACAGCACGGCAGCGCATCCCATCGAGCCGTCTGCGGCGCCCCCGCCGGGGACCGGGAACGAGATTGCCGCGCTCCTCCTCGACCCGGGCGATCACCTGGTCTTCAGCGATGGCGGCTCGCTGAGGGTTCACGCGATCGTCGGCGAGTGGACCCACATCGGGCGCAGCGCCTCCTCGGAGATCCGATTCGAGGACCCCACCGTCTCGCGGCGCCATGCCCTCGTCGTCCGGCGCCCCGACGGCCTCAAGGTCGTCGACGACCGCAGCCTGAACGGCGTCTGCGTCAACGGCGAGCGGATCGAGATCCATTCCCTGCGCAACGGCGACACCATCCAGGTGGGACGCCACGCGCTCCACTTCGTGCGGGTTGCCGTGGCGACGCCGCTCGCCGACGCCCTCCCCGCAGAGGCGCTGCAGGTCTAGACTCGCGCCGATGGCGCTGACGATCTCGGTACTGAGCCAGAAGGGCGGCACCGGAAAGACCACCGCGGTGCGCCACATCGTGGAGGCATTCCGGCTCTCAGGGCTGCGCGTGCTCGCGATCGACCTCGACCCACAGGGCAACCTCTCCGACTACTTCGACATCGACCCGGAGGCCGACCCGACGATCGGCGACGTGCTTACCGGGCGGTGCCAGGCCGCCGACGCGATCCACGACTCGGTCATCCCGGCCAACCTCAGCCTGGCCGAGGCGGAGATCACGCTGGCCGGGCGGATCGGCCGCGAGCTCACCCTCCGAAAGGCGATCGAGGAGGTCCGCAACGACTACGACGTGGTGGTGATCGACTGCCCGCCGGCGCTCGGGCTCCTCACGGTCAACGCTCTCGTCGCCGCCGACCAGGCACTGCTGAGCAGCGAGGCGCAGTACTTCGCACTCCAGGGGGTCGAGCAGGCCCTCGAGGTGATCGAGCTGGCGCGCGACACCCTCAACCCCGGCCTGGAGTGGCTCGGCGTCCTCTTCAACATCTCCGACATGCGGACCGTCCACTCGCGCGAGGCCTACGAGGCCCTCGGCGAGCACGTCGGTGACCGGCTGCTCACGCACACCGTCCGCCAGTCGATCGCCTACGCCGAGTCGGCCGAGCGCGCGGTTCCCATCTTCGACTACCGGCCCGACCTGGGAGTGGACTACCTGCTGGTCGCCGAAGAGCTCCTGTCCCGCCTGGGCATGCCCGACCGGGCCGCCCGGATCGCGGAGATGATCCCCGCCGAGGCACGCGATGAGCCGGCCGAGCCGGGCCCTGTGGAGGCAAGCCCTGCGGCTGAGCCGGGCCCCCCGCTGGCGACAGCCCCCGCGGCGGAACCAGGCCCCGCGGCCGAGCCGCCGGCCCCCAACTCTGCGAAGCCCTCGGTAAACGGGATCAACGGCCACCACGCCGAAGAGCCGGCGCCGCCGGAAGCTCCCGCCTCCGGCGACTACCGGTTCAGAGCTCGCTGACGTCGGCGCCGGCCGGGTCGAAGCCGACCCGCTGAACCGTCGCCCAGCCGTCGGCCATCTCCGAAAGGCGGTCCACCACCGAGCCTGTCGTCTCGTAGCTGGTCCAGGCCAGCACCGTGGGCCCTGCGCCGGAGATCGTCGCCCCCAGGGCGCCGGCCCCGCGCGCCGCGTCGAGAACCTCCATCGACTTCGGGTAGAGGTGGGAGCGGGCCTGCTGGTGAAGCCTGTCCTCGAGCCCGCGGGAGACGAGCTCGAGGTCGCCCGTAGCCAGGCCAAGGGTGAGGAGCGAGGCGTGGGCCACGTTGAAGACCGCGTCCTCGCGCGAGACTTCAGGCGCGAGCGCCGCGCGGGCCTGGGCGGTCTCGAGCCGCTCCCCGGGCACCACGAGGACTCCCTCGAGCCCGTCGGGCGGCTCGAACCTGACCGCCTCACCGTCGACGGCGATGACGAAGCCCCCCATGATCGAGGCCGCGGAGTTGTCGGGGGCGTTGTCGAGCTCGGTGGCCAGCTCGAGGAGCGGTGCGTCGAGCTCAAAGATGTGGTCGGCGGCCATCAGCCCGGCGACGAAGGAGGCGGCGCTGGTCCCGAGGCCACCGCTAAGCGGGATCGACGAGGAGATCCGGAAGCTGAAGTCGTCGGCGGGGTGCAGGCGCTCAAAGCCCTGGACCACGAAGTTCCCACGGTCGAGGGGAAGGTCGAGGTCGCTCTGCACCGCGAACTGCCCGGTCTCCGTCACCTCGACCTCGAGCGACAGGGATAGAGCGACCGCGAACGAGTCGAACCCCGGTCCCAGGTTGGCCGAGGAGGCGGGAACCCTGACCAGGCGCCGGCGTTCCATCAGCCTTGGCCCCCCCAGATCGCTTCCACCACCGCGTCCATCTCCGGCTGGCACGGGATAACCGGGTCGGCGCTATCCAGCGCCGTGGCGGGGTCCTTCAGCCCGTGGCCGGTGAGGACGCAGACCACGCGCTCCACCCCGTCGGGCACGCCGTGGACCAGCAGCCCGGCGACCGACGCCGCGCTCGAGGGCTCGCAGAAGACGCCCTCTCGGGAGGCCAGGAACCGGTAGGCGTCGACGATCTGCTCGTCGGTCACCGCCGCGATCGCGCCGCCCGACTCCTCCACCGCGGCGAGAGCCTCGTCGCCGCGCGCCGGGTTGCCGATCCGGATCGCGCTGGCGAGCGTCTCCGGCCGGCTCACGGGTGCCCCCTCGACCAGCGGCGCGGCCCCGGCGGCCTGGAACCCGAGCATCATCGGCAGCCGTGGCAGGCTCTCCCTCTCCTCGCCAAAGCCCTTCCAGTAGGCGGTGATGTTCCCGGCGTTGCCCACCGGGATCGCCAGCGCGTCGAGCGGCCGGTCGGGACCCATCTCCTCGACGATCTCGAACGCCGCCGTCTTCTGGCCCTCGAGCCTCAGCGGATTGACGCTGTTGACCAGGGCTATCGGCTGGCTCTCCACCAGCTCGCGGACGATCTCCAGCGCCTGGTCGAAGTTCCCGTTGAGGGAGATCACCTTCGCGCCGTGCATCACGGCCTGGGCGAGCTTGCCGGCCGCGATCTTTCCCTCGGGGACGATTACCGCGCAGGTCATCCGCGCCCGGGCCGCGTAGGCGGCGGCGCTGGCCGCCGTGTTGCCGGTCGATGCGCAGATGACGGCATTGGAACCGTCCCGCAGCGCCCCGGAGACCGCGCAGGTCATCCCCCGGTCCTTGAACGAGCCGGTCGGGTTGGCTCCCTCGATCTTCAGCCAGACCTGGGCCCCGGTCTCCTCGCTGACCTCGCACGCGTACAGGAGCGGGGTGCCTCCCTCGTCGAGGCTTACCACCGGGTCGCCCGGCGCAAAGGGGAGCCGGTCGCGATAGCGCTCGATGATTCCCGCCATCAGCCCTCGAAATGCTCGTCGATGACCCGGATCACCCGCGGAGGCGCCATGACAAAGTCGAGCGCGGCAATTGCGTCCCGGGCCGCCATGAAGTCCTGCTCGCGTATCGGGTGGGTGACCATCGCCAGGCGGGCTCCCTCCCCCACGCCCTTCTGGACCACCGACTTGACCGAGACCCCGTGCTCCCCCAGGACGCTGGCGATCCGGGCCAGCACTCCAGGCCGGTCGGCGACTTCGAGGTGCAGGTAGAAGGAGGAGACCACCTCGGCCGCCGCCGAGAGGCTCTTGCCGGGTGCCGGGATGGCGGGCACGCCGGTGATGATGCTCATGAGGTCACCGAGAATGGCGCTAGCCGTCTGGGACCCACCCGCGCCGGGACCCGACAGCGTCACCTCGGTGATGTCCGGGCCCTCGATCGTCACGGCATTGAAGGAGCCGTTGACCGAGGCGAGCGGGTGCTCCGAGTACAGGAAGGCCGGGTTGACCCTCACCGAGACCTGGTCCCCGACGCGCTCGGCAGTGCCCAGGAGCTTGAGGGCGAGATCGAACTCGCGCGCGTAGGCGAGATCTTCGGCGGTCAGCTCCTCGATTCCCTCGAAGACGACGTCGTCGATGTCCACCCAGCCGTCGAACGCCAGCTGGGCGAGGATCGCCATCTTCGCCGCGGCGTCGCCACCGCCTACGTCGTCGCTCGGGTCGGCCTCGGCGAAGCCCAGGCGCTGGGCCCCAGCGAGCGCCTCGGCATAACCGGCGCCGGAGGCGGCCATCTCGGAGAGGATGAAGTTGGTCGTACCGTTGACGATCCCGTGAACACGCTCGATATCGGCGCCGGCCAGCGACTCGGTGAGGACCCGGACCACCGGCACCACCGCGGCGACCGCGGCCTCGAAGCGCAGCTGTGAGCCGCCCTCCTGCGCCGCCTCCCACAGCTCGGGGCCGCAGCGGCTGACCAGCTGCTTGTTGGCGGTGATCACGGGAACGCCGGCCTTGAGCGCCGCGACCACGTGATCGCGCGCCGGGTCCAGGCCGCCCATGACCTCTACGATCACGTCGGAGCCGGCGAGGATCTCCTCGAAGCTCCCCTGCGAACGGGTCAGCACTCCGGAGATCTCCGGACGCCGCCCACTCAGGCGGGCGATCTCGTCGGCGCGGCCCTCGAGCAGCCCGGCGAATGCCCCACCCACCGTCCCCCGGCCCAGGAGGCCGACCCTGAGGGGCGCCTCACTCATTTCGGGCGAGCAGGTCGGCGACGCTCTCGCGCCTGAGAACGCAGCGGGCATCGCCGTCGCGGACGAAAACGACGGGTGGCCGCAGGGCGCCGTTGTAGTTGTTGGCCATCGCATGACCGTACGCCCCGGTGGCCGGCGTGACGAGAAGATCCCCTGCAGCCGGATCGGCCAGGTCGGCGTCGCGGACGATGATGTCGCCCGACTCGCAGTGCTGGCCGACCACGTGGCAGCGGGTTCCGCCGCCAAGGCGGTCGGCGACCTGGGCCTCGTACAGGGCGCCGTAAAGCATCGGCCTGAGGTTGTCGGACATCCCGCCGTCGACCGCGACATAGGTGTCCACATTGCGCTTGACCGACTCCACCCGGTAGAGGGTCACGCACCCGTTGGCGACGAGCGCCCGGCCGGGCTCGTCAAGGACGCGCTTGCCGGGCCCGAAGACCGCCTCGACGGCGCCCACCTTGGCGGCGGCGTAGTCGGCTATCGATGGAATCCTGTCGGGTGCCGTGTAGGCCGCGGCGAGACCGCCGCCGAGGTTGTAGGCCGGGAAGTCGCCCAGTGGCACGAGCCGTTCGAGCGCCTGTTCGAAGGTGTCGAGGTCGGTCACCTGGGAGCCGACGTGGAAGTGCAGCCCGGCCAGCTCGGGCCCGGGGATCGCCGCGGCGCGCTCGATAGCTGCCGGGGCGTGCTCGAGGTCGAAACCGAACTTGGTGTTCGGCCCGCCGGTAGAGATCGCCGGGTGGGTGTCGGGGCTCACCCCGGGCGCGATGCGGAGGTAGAGCTTCAGGCCGCCTGCCCCCGATGCGAGCCTCTCGAGGCGCTCGAGGTCCCGCGCGTTATCGACGACGATCGCCCCGACTCCCTTCTCGAGGGCCAGCGCGATCTCGGCCTCGGTCTTGGCGTTGCCGTGGAGCTGGAGGCGGTCGGCAGGGACCCCACCGGCCAGGGCGATCTCCATCTCTCCGGCCGATGCCACGTCGCAGCCGTAACCCTCCTCGGAGAAGAGGGCGTCGACCGGCGAGCAGGGGAACGCCTTCGAGGCGAACAGGAGCCCGAAGTCGTCGGTGGCGGCAGCGAACGCGCCCT
The DNA here is from genome assembly GCA_032119675.1 of Solirubrobacteraceae bacterium. GTDB lineage: Bacteria > Actinomycetota > Thermoleophilia > Solirubrobacterales > Solirubrobacteraceae > F1-60-MAGs163. Next base: position 7,417 of record JAUMBN010000009.1, read on the forward strand.
GGAGTTCGCGCGCGCGCCCGCGCAGGTCATCCTCGTCGACGACGAAGACCGGGGTCCCGAACTCGCGGGCCAGCTCGACCATGTCGCAGCCGCCGATCTCCAGCCGGCCCTGGTCGTTGATCCGGCTCGTCGCCGGGTAGACGTTCTCGGGCAGTTGCGCGCCGGCCATCGACGCCGCATCATGCCACGCCATGCGCACCGTCCACATAGAGCCGCCGGAGGAAACCGGGCACCACGAAGGCCTTGCCTATGCGCTCTTCCTGCCCGAGGGCAGGCCCGCCGGCTCCCTCGTGGTGCTTCACGGGGCGGGCTCCTCGAAGGAATCGCACTTCGACTTCGCTCGCAGGGCGCGCTCGGCCGGCATCGCCACCGCCTGCTTCGACCAGCGTGGCCACGGGGAGAGCGAGGGGAGCTTCGACGCCCGCTTCATCGACGACGTCGGCGAGATCGCCTCGCTCCTTCCCCCTGCCCCCCTCGGCCTGCGCGGCTCGAGCATGGGCGGCTACGTGGCCCTGGTTGCCGCCGCCCCGGTCGGTGCCAGCGCCGTAGTGGCGATCTGCCCCGCCCCGGGCCGCGGCCTGGCCGCCGGCGTGCGCACCGGCTTATTCGGCTTCGCCGCCGACCCGGGCGTGGTTGAGCGGCTGGAGGAGGCCGACGAGCTCGAGGCGGTCCGGTCGCTGCGCTGCCCTCTTCTCCTCCTCCACGCGGAGGAGGACGAGGTGGTGCCCTTCGGCCTCTCCGAGCGCCTGGTCGACGCGGCCCCCGATGGGCTCTGCCGGTTCGTACCGGTGCCCGGCGGCCACCACCGTTCGATTCAGCACGATCCCGAGTTGCAGGATCTCAGCGTCCGCTTTCTGCTGGACAGCTTCGGGCGCTAGACGCCTGCGGTCTGCGCCGCGGGCCTGACCAGGACCGACCCGTGTCGGTGGCGCACCACCGCCAGCACGACCAGGCCGCCGATCATCATCGCCACGCTCTGCAGCTGGGGCACCGTCAGCCCGACGGCTACCACGTCGTTGAGGCGCACGAACTCAACGAGGAACCGGGCCAGGCCGGCAAGCACCAGCCAGAGGGCAAAGAGGCAGCCCGGCCGCACGCGGTCGCGCAGCCGCCAGAGGAGCCACGCGATGAGACCCATGGCCAGGGTCTCGTAGATCGGGGTCGGGTGAACGGTCACCCCCGGGGCGGTCGGGACCGTCCCGTTCGGGTAGCCCATGGCCCAGGGCCCGTCCCACTCCTCCCCGTAGTCACCGTCGCCGGCCAGCTGGCAGCCGATGCGCCCGATGGCGTTGCCGAGGGCCAGCGGCACGGCGGCCATGTCGAAGGTCGAGGGGCAGAGCCAGCCGCGCCACTTGGCCCAGCCGAGCACCACCAGGGTGCCGCCGATCACCCCGCCGTACCAGACCAGCCCCGACCCGGAGAAGAGGCTGCCGGGCAGGCCGTCGCTGACCTGGCTCCAGTTCTCGAACACCCAAGCCAGGCGGGAGCCGATGAGCCC
>JAUMBN010000010.1:0-3754 GCA_032119675.1 Solirubrobacteraceae bacterium
GCGATTCACTTCTACACGCTCAACCGCTCGCCGGCGACGCGGGCGATCGTCAGCGCCCTTCGCCTTCTCCGTCCGTGGGAGCTTCCGGGACGCTGACGATCTCGAGCTGCTCGGCCACCGCCGGGCTGCCGTCGGCGCGGTTCCAGCGCACGTCGATCGAGTCGTCCTGGCGGTAGGTGCCAACGCCCCAGGCGCCCAGGGCCCAGCGCCAGCCGCTGATCTTGTCCTTCTTCAGGTCGCCCTCGAAGATCAGCCAGCCGTCGACCACCTGGTAGTCCTCGCCGGGCCTCTGGAGGACCCCGTTGAGGAAGACGTCGAAGGGGGAGCGGACGTCGGTGGGCAGCTGGGCGGCCGACTGGGGCATCGCCGGCGATTATTGCGCCTGCCGGGCCCGTAGTCTCGGCGGCGTGGTCTCCGGCTACACCGTCCGCCGCTCGCCCCGGGCCCGCCACGTGCGGCTGCGCATGGAGCGCGACGGCCAACTCGTGGTGGTCCTTCCCGAGGGTGCAGCCGAGGGCGCAGCCGCCCGGGCCGTAAGGGAGCTCGGCCCCTGGGTCGCCCGTCGCCGCGAGGCTCTGGCCGCCGCCGCCCGCGAGCTCACCGTAGAGCCGGGCACCGTTCCCTTCCTCGACGAGCGGCTGGCCGTCGTGGCCGAACCGGGGCGCCGGCGGGTCCACAGGCGGGACGACGAGCTCCTGGTTCCCGCGGGGCCTGACTGCGGCCCTGCGGTGGAGCGCTGGTACCGCCGGCAGGCTCGAGCCGAGGCCGTGGACCGCCTCCGCGAGGCCTGCGCGGCCCTGGGGGTGAGCCACGGCCCGGTCTCGATCCGCGACCAGCGCTCGCGCTGGGGCAGCTGTGCCTCCAGCGGCGCCATCTCCCTCAACTGGCGGCTGATGCTCGCCCCCTCCGGGGTCTTCGGCTACGTCGCCTGGCACGAGGCCTGCCACCTGGTGGTCGCCGACCACTCGCCCCGCTTCTGGAACCTGCTGGAGAGCCACCTGCCCGGCTACCGCGAACCGCGGCAGTGGCTGCGCAGCTACGGGACGGCGCTCAGCCTCCCGCCGCTTTAGCGGTGAGCGTGCGGCGCAGCGCCGAGACCGCGTTCTCACCCTGCTCGGGGACGATCGCCTTTCGCCTGATCCTCCCGGTGTAGGCCTCCTCGCTCCCGTCGCCACGCAGGTCGATCCCCCCGCAGAGGCCGCCGCCGCGGATCTCGAGCCTCATCGCCACCAGCTCGTCGGGCTGGTACTCGCGGACGAAGGCGTTGACCGTCTCCCGGCGGGCCCCCGGGCCGGACGAGTTCAGCTCGGCCTGCAGGCCGGCGAGCGCGTCCTCGAGCGAGTCGAACCGCTCGGTCTTTGAGCTTCCCTCCTGCTGGATGGCGAGCGTGTAGCCGGAGGCCACCGGTCAGCGGTCGGAGATCGGCACGTAGTCGAGGTCCCGTGCGCCGGTGTAGATCTGCCGCGGGCGGGCGATCTTGAGGTCCGGGTCGTCGAGCATCTCGAGCCACTGGGCGACCCAGCCGCTGGTGCGGCCGATGGCGAAGATCACCGGGAACATCTCCACGGGAAGGCCCATTGCCTCGTAGATCAGGCCCGAGTAGAAGTCGACGTTCGGGTAGAGCTTGCGCTCGACGAAGTAGTCGTCCTCGAGAGCGATCTGCTCAAGCTCCTGTGCCACCTCGAGGAGCGGGTTCACCCCGGTCACCTCGAAGACCTCGTCGCAGGTGCGCTTGATGATCCGGGCCCGGGGGTCGTAGTTCTTGTAGACGCGGTGGCCGAAGCCCATCAGCCGCTCGTTGCCTGCCTTTACCCCCTCGATGAAGGCGGGTATGCGGTCCTTCGTCTCGATCCGGCGCAGCATCCGCAGCACCGCTTCGTTGGCGCCGCCGTGGAGCGGCCCGTAGAGGGCGCCGATCCCGGCGGCGATCGCCGAGTACGGGTCGACGCCCGAGGAGCCGACCATCCGCACCGAGCTGGTCGAGCAGTTCTGCTCGTGGTCGGCGTGGAGGATGAAGAGCACGTCGAGCGCCCGTTCCAGCCGCGGGTCGGGCTCGTACTTGAGCTCGGTCATCTTGTAGAGCATCCCGAGGAAGTTGCCCGAGTAGGAGAGGTCGTTGTCCGGGTAGACGTACGGCTGGCCACGGGAATGGCGGAAGGCGAAGGCGGCGAGGGTCGGCATCTTGGCGATCAGCCGGATCGTCTGGATCTCGCGGCTGGCCGGGTCGTTGATGTCCTTGGCGTCCGGGTAGAAGGTCGAGAGCGCGCCGACGGCCCCGAGCAGCATCCCCATCGGGTGGGCGTCGTGGCGAAAGCCCTGCATGAACCCCTTGACGTTCTCGTGGACAAAGGTGTGGATGGTTATCTGGTAAGTCCACTCGGCCAGCTGGTCGGCGGTCGGAAGCTCGCCGTGAACGAGCAGGTAGGCGACCTCCAGGTAGCTGGAGTTCCCGGCCAGCTGCTCGATCGGGTAGCCGCGGTACTGGAGGATCCCCTCGTCGCCGTCGATGAAGGTGATCGCCGACCGGCACGAGGCGGTGTTCATGTATGCCGGGTCGTAAGACATCAGGCCGAAGTCGCCCTGCTCCTGCTTGATCTGGCGGAGGTCGATCCCCGGGATCGTCCCCTCGCTGATCGGGAATTCGTACTGCGAGCCGGTGCGCTCGTCAGTTACCTGCAGGCCGTCTTTTCCGTTGGAACTCATCGCTGCCTTCCGCTGGCGGTTTCCTCCCGCCCGCGAATAGTACGAAGGGTGGCGCCGGGGCGGCGTCCCGATAACGCTGTGGTTACCGTCGGCGCCACGCGCGCCGGAAGCGCCCGCTCTTCGTGTTGGCCGAGAACTCCGGGCCGCCGGCCGGGTCGCGCTCGGGCAGCCGGGCCGCCTCGGCGGAGTCGATCGTCAGCGTCACGACGGCGGCGGTTATCCGTGCCACCTCGGGCGCGTCAACGAATCGCCGGCCCGCCGGAGTGTCGACTACGAGGCCGTCGAAGATGTCCTCCATCGTGTTCTCGAGCACCTCGGCGACGGTTCCCACGTCGTGGCCGTCGGAGGTGACCACCCGCGTCCCGGGCTCGAGGACCCGGTAGGAGATCGCCGTATCCGGGTCGCTCACGAAGTGACGACGATGATGAGCGCCATCGACGCTGCAGCCAGCACGACGGAGACGAGCGAGATCGCCACGGTCGCGCCCTTGCTGTCGGGGAAGGTCGCCCGGGCGGTCCCCAGGCCGCCCACCAGCAGCGCCCAGGCGGCGAAGATCCCGCCGATCACGAAGAAGGGAATCTCCTTGCTGGCGCTGGCCTCGGAAGCGAGGACGAAGATGCTGGCGATGCTCATCTGGCCGCGAAAACTACCCGACCCCGCCGCCGGAGGCCATCCTGTCGGCCGGGCCTCCCTCGTAGCGGCTCTCGGTCGCCTCCACCTGGCCGTGGTAATGGCTGCCGAGGTCGGGGTGACCGTACGGGACCTCCGCCGCCCGGTCGAGGGTCATGAAGGAGAGCTGGGCGATCGGCAGGCCGGCCCAGAGCTTGATCGGAACGCGCGTGAGGTTGGCCAGCTCGAGCGTCAGCGTCCCCTTCCAGCCCGGGTCGCAGAAGCCGGCGGTCGCGTGGACGATCAGGCCCAGGCGCCCCAGCGACGACTTGCCCTCGATCCGGGCCACGATGTCGTCCGGCAGCTCGACCCACTCCCCGGTGCGCCCGAGGCAGAACTCGCCGGGATGGATCACGAACGGCTCGTCGTCGGCGATCGTTAC
>JAUMBN010000011.1:0-8386 GCA_032119675.1 Solirubrobacteraceae bacterium
ACGGTTGTTCCCTCGGCCAGGTACGCCCCCAGCCTCACCCGGTCGGCGTCGCCGATCCGCACCCCTGACGGGACCACGTAGTCGACCATCCGCGGAACCTTGTCGACCGAGCGGACGTGGAGCCTGACCCCGGACTCCATCGCCCTCAGACGGACGACATCCACCTCCGCGGCGGGCAGCGGCCCCGCATCGGTCCAGGCGACATTGGGCAGAAGCCCCAGGAGCCCGTCCACGCTGAGGCCGCGGGGATGCACCAGACGGTGGGAGAGCAGGTGGAGCCTCAGGTAGGCGTCGGGAACGCTCTCCGGAGGGCTGGCGAGGTCGGCAATCGCGACGGCGACCGGAGCCCTCCTGACTCCAAGCAGCGGGTCCTCGCCCACCATTCCCGCAAACTGCCCGGCTCCGTCATCACCGGGTCCGATCTCCTCCCAGCCCGCCTCGGAAGCGCCACCCAGCCGCGGTTCAGGGAAGTAGACCTCGATCGGTTCGTCGCCGGCGAATGTCGCGAGGCCCACGGCCATGGCGCCGCCGCTTTGGGGTTCAGTCACGGCCCGAACCTACCGGGACGCCCCGTCGAGGATTTCCACGGCTCGGCGACACGCATCTTCGTCGGGGACAAGGGCGAAGCGCATAAACCCCTCGCCTCCGGGCCCAAACATCGACCCGGGCGCCGCGAGGATCCCCAGTTCACGCAACCCCGCGAATTCCGCCTCTTCATCACCGCCGGGCACCTCGCACCAGAGAAAGAAGCCCGCATCGCCCCCAACCGGGGGCAGCCCGTAGCGCTCGAGTGCGGGAATCATGATCTCCCGCTTGGCCCGGAATCGCTCCCGGAGGGCTTCGACGTGCGCCTCGTCGTTCCAGGCGGCGACCGACGCCTCCTGCACAAAGAGGGGAGGGGTAACCCCCATCGTGGGGCGGAGAGTTCTCATGGCCCCGACGAGCAGGGGGTCACCACAGACGAAACCGCTGCGATACCCGGGTATGGCAGAACGCTTGGAGAGCGAGTGGAACGCCAGGACGTGCGTGGGGTCGGAGACCTGCAGGACCGAAGGCGGCGCATTCGGCCCGGCCCAGATCTCGCTGTAGGCCTCGTCGGAGGCCAGGACGACACCGTGCCGGCGACAGCGCTCGGCGAGCTCCTCGTAGAAGTCCAGCGGAGCGACCGAACCGGTTGGGTTGTTGGGCGAATTGATCCAGATGACCGAGATCCGGTGCCAGACGTCGTCGGGAATCTCCTCGTACCGCGGGAGCCAGCCGCTGTCGCGGTCCAATGGAAGCTCGACCACCTGGGCGCCGGCAAGCCTTGCCGCCCTCGCCGGCACCGGGTATCCCGGCGTAGTGACGACGACGAGGTCCCGGTGCGAACCGGTCCAGTGGAGCAGCCCGGCAAGGTGGTAGATCGGCTCCTTGCTGCCCATAGTCGGGAGTACCTCGACCTCCGGATCGACCTGGACGCCATACCGCCGCTCCACCCACGCGGCGATGGCCTCCCGCAGCTCGGTCATCCCGGCCGCCGATGGATAGCGGGAGACCTCCTCGCCGGCTACCGCCTCGAGCAGCGCCGCACGCACGACGTCGGGGATCGGCTCGGCCGGGGCCCCGATGCCGAAATCGATCAGCTCGCGCCCCCTGCGCACGGCATCGGCCCGGGCGTCCTCCAGGCCGGTGAACGGGTACGCCCCGAGCTCCTCTATTAGGGGCTGGACCTCCATTCAGGCCGGGTCTCCCACGAGCCGGTAGATCGTCTCGAAGCTGGTCACCAGGCCTTCACCGTCCACCGCCTCGTCGGCCCGGTGCGCCTGTGCCGGCTCACCCGGTCCGTAGTTGACGGCGCGAATTCCCGCCGCGCCGAACTCGGCGACCGGCGTCCACGCCTGCTTGGGCTCGACCGGCCCGCCGCTGAGATCGATGAGCTCATCGACCAGCGGCCCGGACGCCACCACGCTTCCCGACGGCGCGTTGGCCTCGATCTCGAGCGCCCCGTGGCCGGAACATGCCTCCTCAAGGCGATCCTCGGCCTCCTGCGGCCCGACGCCCGGCGGGTAGCGGTAGTTGACGTGCGCCGTGGCCTTGCCGGGAATGACGTTTCGCGCGATGCCACCGTCAACCGAAGTCACGGAGAAGACCTCATGGAAGCTGAGGCCCTCGAAGACATGCTCTACCGGCTCCCGCGCCTCCAGCTCGGCCACGCCCTCGGCGAGCGCGGCGATCGCGTTCTCCGCCAGCCAGGGCCTCGCCGAATGCCCGCTCCGCCCGCTGAAGTGCCAGGTCGCGTTCAGGTTGCCCAGGCAACCGGCCTGCACCCGGTTGGAGGTCGGCTCCATCATCAGGACGAGGTCGGCGTCGCGCAGCCCCGGCTCACGCTCCAGCAACGGAACCAGCGAGCTGTGGGCGGGGGGCAGCTCTTCGCGGCCGAAGAACAGGTACCCGACGTCACATGACTGTCCCGCGCCGGCAAGAGCGAGCTCGATCATCACTGCCAGCGACCCCTTCATGTCCGCCGCGCCGAGCCCCTCAACGCCGGTCCCCGTGATCCGTCCGGGACGGTTTCCCTGTGACGGCACGGTGTCAAGGTGCCCGGCCAGCAGGACCAGTGGCCGCTCCCCCTTCTCGCCGGCTCCGGCGATCACGCAGTCGTCCCCGGCATCCCTGGCCGCAACGCCGGCGGCTTCCAGCACCGAGAGGACGTGGCGGGCGACCTGCGCCTCACCACGCGATTCGGAAGGGATGTCGATCAGCTCCAGCGTGCGCTCGCAGAGCCGCTGCCTGAGGTCGTCGCTCACCCCACCAACGCTACTGCGCCCGGCCGCGGCACCCTGATCCCTCCGTAGTCGGTGCACTCCCCGTGCCAGTCCGCGCGTGCCACGAGGGCCGCACCCACCGCATCGCGTGCATCCTGGCTCATCCTCCCGGGAAGGCCGCCCACCCCGGCCGCCTCCAGCCCCTGGCGGCTCCATTCAGCCTTGGGCCTGCCATCCCTCGGGCCGGCCCACACCGTCCACGCCGCGCTCGGAAAGACCTCGACGCATCTCGCTACCGGTAACGCCTCCTGGACCGCCGCGTAGAGCTCCAGCCCTTCGACTACCCAGCCGTAAAAAGGGTTGCCGGACCGGACCGTCTCCTCATCGGGCGTGTAGAAGATTGGGCAGATCTCCCGGGCCAGCCGGCGCTCCCCGGGCCGGCTCTTCTCCCCCGCGGGAGAGCAGGCACAGGGGCTGTCGATGCCGACGACCCTCGGCCCGGCCGCGGCAAGCAGCTGCGCGACCTCATCACGGCCCTGCCGCGAACGCAGGTCGACCACGACCGACCCCTCGAGGATGGCTACATCGAACCCCTTCCGGGGACCACCGACATCGACCCCTGCAAATCGCTCCACCGTTCGCACGATGGCACATCCAGCCGGCGCCCTAGAATCGGCCCCGGTGCCCGCCAACGGACGTACCGGCCGCAAGAAGCCCTCCGGGTCGCGTGAGACCTCGAGGGGAGGCCGCGCGCGACAGCGCGCGTGGTGCGTGTCAGCCAGCGGCGATGCCGACGACCTGGCAGAGCTCGCTGAACTCCTGCTTACCGCCGGGGTCGCCGTCGTCGGCTCATCGGTCCAGCGCCGGGACAGGCCTCACCCAAACACCTACGTGGGTCCGGGCAAGCTCGACGAAATTCGCATGGAGGCACAGCGCGCCGACGCAAACGTGATCGTCACCGACGACGAACTGACGGCCCGCCAGGAGCGGAACCTGGAGACGGCCCTGAAGTTCCCGGTGATCGACCGCACGACCGTCATCCTCGACATCTTCGCCGGCAACGCCCACAGCGCGGAGGGAAAGCTCCAGGTCGAGCTCGCCCAGCTCCAGTACAACCTCGCGCGCATGCGGGGCCTCTGGACACACCTCGAGCGCCTGGGGGGAGGGATCGGCACCAGGGGCCCCGGCGAAAGCCAGATCGAGACCGACCAGCGGCTCGCGCGCGACCGTATCTCCTCACTCTCCAGGAGGCTCGACGGGGTTGCCGGGTCCCGTTCGACGATGCGCGCCGAGCGCACGCGCAACCGGGTTCCAACCATCGCGCTTGCCGGATACACCAACAGCGGCAAGTCTTCACTGATGAACGCACTCACCGGGGCCGGCGTCATCGTCCGCGACAGGCTCTTCGAGACTCTCGACCCGACAACCCGGACCATGGAGATCGAGGGGCGCCACTACCTGCTCACCGACACGGTCGGATTCATCCGCAAGCTTCCCCACCAGCTGGTCAGTGCCTTCGGCGCCACGCTCGAGGAGACGCTCTCCGCCGATGTCGTCCTGCACGTCTTCGACTCGTCGGTCCCGGAAGAGCGCCTTCGGGAGATGCAGGCGGCCGTCGAGTCGGCCCTCGATGCATTCGGCGACTCGGAGAGCCGGCACCTTCTCGTCGCCAACAAGATCGACCTCGCCGACGGTGCCCGCCGGGGCGACCTGCGCATCGCATTCCCCGACGCCCTGCAGGTGTCGGCCCTGCGGGGGGAAGGGATCGAGGAGCTCCGCGGGCGTATCGCGGCCGAGTTTGCCGGCCGGTTCGAGGCGGTCGAGCTCCTGGTCCCGTATGCCGACGGTGAGGCCATCGCCCAGGTCCACCACCACGGAGGGCAGGTAGAGCGTGAGGACAGGGCCGACGGGGTCCTGTTGCGCACCTCGCTGCCCTCGGTGGTTGCCCGACGCTTGCGCGCCTACTCCACGGCCCAGCCGGTCGGCTGATGGCGGCGCTCGAGTTCGTGCGGCTCGACGAGCGCGCAACTATTCCGTCGCGAGCTCATGAAGGCGACGCCGGCCTCGATCTGTCGGCCATCGAGGGCGACTCGGTAGCGCCGGGCGAGAGGGTTCTCGTGCGCACCGGACTCGCGGTCGCGATCCCTGCCGGCTGTGCCGGGCTCGTGCTTCCCCGGTCCGGGCTGGCCAGCCGCCACGGTGTCACCGTCGCCAACGCGCCCGGGCTGATCGACGCCGGATACCGGGGAGAGGTTCTGGTGCTCCTCGTCAACCTGGACCGATCCGAGAGCTTTCGGTTCGAGGCGGGAGACCGGATCGCCCAGCTCGTCGTCGTGAGCTTTCCCGGCGTCGAGCCCACGGAGGTCCGGGAACTCGGCAGCACATCCCGGGGGGATGGAGGCTTCGGCTCTTCGGGCCGAAGCTAGCCCGCAGCCTGCCCGGCAGCCTCCAGCGCCGAGCGGTGGGCCTCGGCCTCAAGCCTGTCCGGGAGCGCTTCGAGGCCGGAAAGCCCGAGGGCGGCCGCGATCAGCCAGTCGGCAAACCAAACGTTCCCCGGCAGCAACGGCCCGTGGAGGTAGGTACCGATCGTGTTCCCGGTGGCCGCACCCTCGAACCCCGAGATCCCGTCGTTTCCATGGCCGCTGATCACCCGTCCCAGGGGAGCCTGGCCCGCGCCGAGGGTCGTCCGTCCGCCGTGGTTCTCGAACCCGGCCAGGCGACGGGGAGCAGGCATGCCGGGCAGCTCCACCTCGATCGCCACGTTGCCCACCAGCCTGGGTCCTTCGGCCCTTACCGTCTCCACGTCGAGCACCCGGGCGCCCGGGACGACCTCGTTCCCGAGCTGGTAAGAGCGACCGAGCAGCTGGTAGCCGCCGCAGACGGCGAGGATCACGGTTCCCTCGCTCGAGGCGGCCCGGAGCGCCTCACCCTTGGCTCCCGCCAGTTCCTCTCCGCAGAGGCGCTGGTCCGCGTCCTGCCCGCCACCCAGGTAGAGCAGGTCGTAGAGCGCCGGGTCAAGGGGTTCTCCCAGCCCGACGGCATCGACTTCGACAGCGATTTCGCGCCATTCGCAACGGCGTGAGAGGACCATCAGGTTGCCGCGGTCGGCATAGATGTTGAGCAGATCGGGGTAGAGCGCCCCGATCCGCAGCTTCGGTGGGTGCTCAGCCATGGAGGAGGACCACCTCCGCGCCGGCGTAACTTCCGGTTGGCGGGACGGATTCAACGCTCGCTCCCACGAAGCCCGCAGCCATGCCCTCGGCCTGGATGGTCGCAGGATCGACAAGGTCGATCGCCTCGCGGCTGAGGCTCCTTACGATCGTCCCCGTGCCGGCGGTGTGGACGCGCTCGCGTTCGATCACTACTTCACCGCCCTGGCGGTGCACCGCCAGGGGCCGGCTCGAATAATGCTCGCCCTCGGCGACGAGGACGTCGGCCTCGAAGGTCGCCGGGCCGTCGGGAACCGTCTGCGTCATGTCGGCAACTGCGATGGCAAGGCACCCTCCCGCAGCGGTGTTGCGACGCGCACACCGCATGAAGCGCGCCCGCTGCGCGGCACCCCCGAACAGCTGGACCGTCTGCATGGCAACGATGACCAGCCCGAAACCCGACTCGTCTACGAATTCGCGCGCATCGCCACAGACCGTCGCCAGGTCGCCCTCTTCAAGGCACGAAGCCTTTCGCCTGAGCTCGGAAAGCAGCTCGGCATCGGTGTCGAGGGCCACGACGCACCGTCCGAGGCGGGCAAGCTTGAGGCTCACGCGGCCGGTTCCGGCACCAACGTCGAGGACTCTCCCGTCGAACCGACGGGCCAGCCCCACCCAGGTCTCCAGGTCAGCCTCGTAGCCTCCACACTCGACCTCGTGCCAGATGGCCTGTGCAGAGCTCATGCGAACGACTCCGTGGCCGCACCCTCGTCGACCAGGTGCTCGCGAAGCTCGAGCATCGCCGTGTAGGTCGGGAACGCCAGCAGCCGATCGCCGTCGCCCCCGGCAGCGCGGGCAAGTGCAGATGGAAGGTCGCCGACAACCTCCAGCGCCGAGTCCGGGACCCCGGCGTACTTCAGCCTGAGCGCCATCTCCACTGCCCGGGTTCCACTGCAGACCGCAGTGGCCACTCGAGGGGCGAGCGCCTCGAAGTCGGCGTCCCAGATCCAGCTCACGTCACGCCCGTCGGCGATCAGATCGTTGAGCACGAAAAGCATGTCGTGGCGCCCCTCCTCGAGCGCGACGGTTCGCATCACCTCGTTTGCACCGGCAGGGTTCTTCACGAGAAGGATCGAGCACTGCCGGCCGTCCACGTCGACCGTCTCGGCCCGGCCAAAGACGGGGGAGAGGCCCTCCAGGCCCGCCGCAATCACGCGCGGCGGCACCCCGAGAGCCCTTGCGCCGGCAGCGGCGGCAACCGCGTTGTAAACGTTGTAAAGCCCGGGGAGGGGGATGGACACCGCAGCCACGGCGCCGCCCAGGTCGAGATCGAAGCGGCTTCCGGAGAGGCCGAGCAATTCGATGTTGTAAGCGCTCACCTCCGGCCGTGGCCTGGCCCAGTCGCAGCCCGTGCAGCGATAGTCGCCAAGGTGGCCGACGTACCAGACGTGGTATTCGAGTTCCGACCCGCACCTCGGGCACCGCACCTGCTCGGAGGCGTGCTGCGGGGTCTTCGCGCCGGCCGAGTGGTCCTCCAGGCCGAAGTAGAGGACCTCACCGTGGCCATCGGCGAGCCCGGCTAGCGACGGGTCATCGGCATTGACCACCAGGCGCCCGACAGCCCCCGAGCCGGCAACGGCCGACCAGCGCGCGACGATGGTGTCGAGCTCGCCGTAACGGTCGAGCTGGTCCCGGAAGAGGTTTCCGAGAACGACGGTCCGGGGTCGCAGCTGGCCAACCAGCACCTCGAGCCAGAACTCGTCGACCTCGAAGAGCCCCACGTCGCCTTTCTGCTCAAGGAGCGTGCTGGCGATCCCGCCCGCCATGTTGGCACCGGCGCGGTTGTGCACGGGCCGCTCACCGTCCTCGCCGAGGATGGCCGCCAGCATCGAGCAGGTCGTGGTCTTTCCGTTGGTGGCGGAGACGACGATGCTCCCGTTGGCCAGCTGCCCGGCCCGCTCGGAGATCGCATCCGGGTCGAGCGCGATGAGGATGCGGCCTGGGAGGGTCGTTGCGCCACGGCCCGCCAGACGAAGCAGGGCGGCGGCACTCCGGGCAATGAGCGCAGCAACCGCCGCGCGCAGGCGGCTCATGCCGGCACCAGCACGCGCGCGGCCGCCGGAAGCATCTCGATCGCTGCCGGCAGCTCGGTGATCGGGTCGCCGTCGGCGTAAAGGGTGAATGGGCGACTCGAGCTGAACCGGACGCTGCGCCCATGCTCGACCCTCACGAACTCAACCCCGACGTGTGTCCCCTTGAACACCCTCGGGAAAAGAGCCAGGAACCTGAGCCTCCCAGTCTTGAGGGTCCAGATGACGTCGAACGTGCCGTCGTCGGTGCGCGCTCCGGGGGCTATGAACATCCCGGCGCCGTAGACGCTGGTGTTGGCGCATACGACCGACCATCCGTCGAAGGCCGACTCGATGCCATCGACCTCGACCGTGAAGCGGGCGGGCTTCCAGCGGGCGAGAGCGACGAGGGCCCCCCACGTGTAGA
>JAUMBN010000012.1:0-3433 GCA_032119675.1 Solirubrobacteraceae bacterium
CCATGCGGCGGGGATCGTGCCGGCGCGGCATTGCGCGAAGGTGCGCCTGGCGAGATAGGACCCGGTGCTTGCCCTGACTGCCAACCGGAGCACGCGGCCGCCTTTCCGTGTATGTTGCACCGGTGTTCAATAAACGTAGAAGTCTCCCGTTCATCGTCGTCGCGCTTGCCTCACTTGGCCCAGTCGCCGCAACCGGCCAAGCCGCCTACCGGGGGACCGTCTCCGTTTCCACCGTCTCGGTCGGTGCGCCCGGCAATGCCGCCATCGCCATCGTCCCCTTCACCGACGCCGCATATGGCTCGTGCAGCGACGTTCCTGCCGGCACCAAGCCTCCCTGCCAGGCGATCGGGTCGGTCGATTACAGCTACGAGATCGGCCAGCTCGAGGTGACCGTCGGGCAGTGGGTCGCCTTCCTCAACACCGTCGACCCGAAGGGAACCAACCGGCACCGGCTCTACGAGGACACTCAGAACGCCAAGGCCTGGCCGCAGTACGGGCAGCTTCGCTACACGAAGAAGGCATCCGACGGTCGCCACTACGCGCTCGGATCGCCCGAATGGGCAAATAAGCCCTACGGCTTCGCCACCTTTTTCTCGGCGGCGCGCTTTGCCAACTCGCTCTACAACGGCACGCTCATCGACAAGCAAAGCGGGACGACCAGCACCTACTCGGTTACCACCTACAAGGTGAAGCTGTCGCCCAAGACGCAGACGGGGATGTACAACCTCAACGACGACAACACACAGCGCCGCCGCAAGAGCGGCTTCGTCGTTCCCAGCCAGGACGAGTGGGTCAAGGCCGCCTACTACGACCCGTCGACCAAGTCCTACTGGAAGTTTCCCACCAATCCGGGAACCTTCGGCAACGCGCCCGGTTACGACGCCTCCACCGCGGTCCAGCCCCTGGCCACGCAGCTCAATTACGACACCGGCGACGTGACCAACGCCACTGGAGCGCCGATCGCGTCGCTCGTCGACGAGAACGGCAACTATCCGGCCTGGTGCCCGAAGGCGGCGCAGACCTCCCCGAGCACCTGCACGACCCAAAACCCGTTGGGGCTTTCACCCAAGGCCTACGCGGAGGTCTACAAGGCCGGCCTCAGCAGCGTCGGGCAGGCCCTGGTTCGCTCCCCCTGGGGCACCTTCGACCAGGGCGGAAACGCCGTCGAGTGGACCGACACGCTCACGCCCCCGCCCTTCGGGATTACCGGCATCCGAACCTGGCGGCGCCTCCACGGCGGGGTCTCCAATTCGACCGACTACCAGCTGTGGCCCTCGGCGATCGGCCTGCAGCCGCAGGACAACCAGTTCTACGACCACGTCTACCCGTGGCTGGGGATCCGGATCGGCGTGATCGGCTCGCTCAAGGTAAAGCCGGCCTCCCGTCACTTCGCCGGCTAGGCGGTAAAGTTCCACCGCAGTGCGGCTGTAGCTCAGTTGGCTAGAGCGTCTGCTTGCCATGCAGAAGGTCGAGGGTTCGAGTCCCTTCAGCCGCTTCCCCTGATCGCCGCCGAGGCACATAGCCTGCCCGAGTGGACATCCTGACCGTATTCATGCTGGCGACCTTCACGGCGCTGGCCACCGGCCTGGGTGCCCTTCCGGTCAGCTGGATCGGCCCTGAGCGCGTGCGTCGCTACGAGCCCTTCCTGCTCGGCATCACCGCCGGGGTGATGACGGCAGCGTCGATCGGCCTGCTGGTCGACCCGGTTCGTGAGGCCAACTTCGTTCCCCTGCTCGTCGGGCTCGCCCTTGGCGCCGGCTTCCTCTTCCTCGCCCAGAACCGGCTGGAGGAACGTAAGCCCAGCGACGACCCCGAGGTCGGGCGACACGTCACCCGATCGGTCCTGGTCTTCGCCGTCCTCTTCGTCCACAGCCTCCCGGAAGGCTTTGCCCTGGGGTCGGCGTGGGCGTCGTCGGTTGCCGGGATAGGCGTCTTCGTCTTCATCGCCATCTCGCTCCAGAACGTCCCGGAGGGAACCGCGACCGCGATCCCCATGGCCCAGGCGGGCTACTCGAAGGCGCGTCAGTTCTGGGCGGCGGTGGGTACGAGCGTGCCCCAGCCGATCGGTGCCGTACTTGCCTTCGTGCTGGTGGAGGAGATCGACGCCCTGCTGCCCTGGTCGCTGGGGTTCGCCGCCGGCGCGATGCTCGCGCTCGTCGCAGCCGACCTGCTTCCCGAGGCCTACGGCGAGGGCCGTGGCCGGATGGCCACCGGGGGCCTGGTCTCCGCGCTGGTCACCATGGCGCTGCTGGCAGCGCTGCTCACTGCCGTGGCCTGAGCTCAGGCGGCGTCGAGCGTCTCGTTGACGATCGCGTCGGCGTCGGCGTTCTGGTCGCGGCGGACCGGGGTGAGCGACCAGGAATCGAAGGCCGAGAGGGCCGCGGTCGCCTCGGCGTGGAGAGGCTTCATGTCGGCGTGCTTGACCTTGTAGCGGCCATTGACCTGGTGCGCGATCAGCTCGGAGTCGTTGAAGATCTCGACCTCGGTGGCACCGAGCTCACGGGCCCGGGCTATTCCCAGCAGCAGGCCGCGGTACTCGGCGACGTTGTTGGTCGCCTCGCCGATCAGTTCGCCGGCGCGGTCGAGAACGTCGCCGTCGGCGCTGGTGACCACCGCGCCTGCCGCTGCCGGGCCCGGATTTCCGCGCGAGCCGCCGTCGACGTGGACGGTGACCCTCACTGGGCCTGGACCGCCGAGTGCAGCAGGCCGCTCTCGTCGCAGATCGCGTTGGGGTGGCGCTCCTGCTCGCTGAGGTCGGCGAGCTCGGGCCCCTGGGCGATCAGCCGCGGTCCGACCTCCTCGTTGGCGAGGTCGATCTCGTACCGGTACCAGGAGAGCTCCCACGCGACCACGATGCCGACGATGCTCCCCTCGCTCTCGGACGGCAGGACGCTCACCAGCGGCGCCCCGAGCGTCTTCGAGAGGCCGGCGATCGTCCGGGGCTGGATGCTCCCGTTGAAGATCTCGATTGCGCGCACACCCTTCATGTCGGCGTTGGTGGGAATCGCGTGCACGCCACGGTCGGCACGGTAAGGCGACGGAGCCTGCGGCAGAGCGAACTCGGACGCCTGCTGCGCAGGCGGCTCCGGCGCGTGGACCGGCTCGAACGGGTCGACCGCGTCCTCGGCCATTGGCTGCTCCAGCAGCTCCTCTGCCTCTTCTGGCACGAGCAGCCCGGGCTCCTCCTTCGGGCGCCGGCCGAGCAGGCGCGAGGCCAGCGAGCGGCTCCCCTCCCGGCGGCTCCAGCCGATCCGCCCGCGCGCGGGGGCGGCGTCGGAGCCCTCCCGGATCCAGCCCATCTCCACCGCGCGGGGCACACAGAGCTCGCAGACGACCTCCCGCGAGCCGGAGTGCAGGAAGGTGTCGCTCCGTTCGCCGGGAAGGAGCCTGCGCTCGCAGATGGCGCAGCTTGCGGTGTTCCCCGTGGTCTTGA
>JAUMBN010000013.1:0-4701 GCA_032119675.1 Solirubrobacteraceae bacterium
ACTGCAGGCCATCGTCTTCGCTGGATTACCCGAACATGGGCCCCGCCCTGCTCGCTGACGCGGGAATACCCCTCGTCGACCTTCCGGACGACACGCTGTTCGAGTCCTGCAGGGACGGTGACGGAATTGAGGTGCGTGGCGGGGAGGTCTGGAGGCGGGGCGAGATGCTGGCGAGCGGCGATCTCCTCGATCCCGTCGTCATCAGGCGCGAGACCGAGGAGCGCAGGCGCGAAATCGGTGGCGCGCTCGAATCGTTCGCCCGGAACACCGTCGAGCACATGGTCGAGGAGCAGGACCTCCTTTCCGGTCGCATCGACATGCCGCCGCTCAGGACCGACTTCCGCGACCGCCCGGCCCTGGTGGTGGTCCGGGGGGTCGACCACCAGGCCGACCTCCATGCGCTGCGCTCCTACATCCGGGACCAGTCGCCGGTGATCGTCGCCGTTGACGGCGGAGCAGACGCCGTGCTCGATGCCGGCTACGAGGTCGACATGCTGGTCGGAGACATGGACTCGGCCTCCGAGCAGGCGCTCGGCTCAGGGGCCGAACTCGTGGTTCACGCCTACAGCGACGGCAGTGCCCCCGGCAGCGAACTTCTCGAACGGCTCGGCCTCGATTACGTTCTGATGCCTGCCCCCGGTACGAGCCAGGACGTCGCGATGCTGATCGCCGCCGAGCGCGGCGCATCGCTGATCGTTGCGGTCGGCTCCCAGTTCAACCTCGTCGAGTTTCTCGACAAGCGCCGGCAGGGTATGTCTTCGACCTTCCTGACCAGGCTTCGCCTCGGCGAGCGGATCGTTGACGCCAAGGGAGTGAGCAAGCTCTACCGGCCCAGCCCCTCGCTCGGACCGATCCTCGCGGTCCTCGGGGTCGGGCTGCTCGCCCTCGTCGCCGTTGTGATCGCCACGCCCGCACTAAGGGGGGTTGCCGAGCTCCTCTGGGTCAAGCTGCGGCTGCTGCTCGGTGGGGGCGTCTAGGGTCGCCTGCGATGTTCGACCCCCGCTACCACGCCGCCTCGCTGGTGGCGGTTCTCGTCGCCCTCGTCCTGGGCCTCCTCCTGGGGGTGGCGATCGGCGACTCCGGGCTGGTTTCCTCGGCCGAACGCAAGGTGCGCGACAGCCTCCGCCAGGACGTCAGGGATGCCCAGGAAGAATCGGACGCGCTCGAGGCGCAGCTCCGCAGCGAACGCCGTTACGCACGTGCCTCCTACCCGCTGCTGGTCGCCGGGAGGCTCGACGGCCTTGACGTCGGGCTTGTCTTCCTGGGCTCGCCAAGCGCGGAGCTGACCACGGACGTGCGAAACGCCCTGCAGGGCACCGGCGGGCGCCTGACCGGGATCCTTTCGCTGCGCCTTCCGCCCGACCTCGAGGCGATCTCCGATTCGGCCACGGGCCGCTTCAGGAGGGTCGACACGAGCCCCCGGCTTCTCACTCCCTTCGGCCGCAGGGTCGGCGAGCAGCTCGTCTTCGGGGGCGGCCTCCTGCGCCGTGAAGCGGAGGCGCTCTTCGCAGAGCGAGCCGGAAAGCTTGGCCGTTACGAGGCGGTGATCATTGCCCGGCGGCCGGAGAAGCTGGAGGGCGATGCGGAGAGCAACTCGGTTCGCCTGGAGAATTCCCTGGTGTCCGGAGTCGTGAGCACCGGGGTGCCCGCCGTGGGCGTCGAGCCCTCCGCGAGCAACCCGTCGCAGGCGGAGTGGTACCGCAGCCGTGGTCTCTCCAGCGTCGACGACATAGACACGACGGCCGGCCATGCCGCCCTCGTGTTCGCGCTCGGAGGAGCCGAGGGCAGCTTCGGAACCGGGCCGCAGGCCGGAAGCCTGCTTCCGGGTCCGGAAGCGGTCAATCGCTAGCGGCGATCAGGATTGGGCGTCGAAGTCGAGCGCCCGGGAGTTGATGCACCAGCGTTGGCCGCTCTCGCCGGGCCCGTCGTCGAATACGTGACCCAGGTGCCCCCCGCAGCCCGAGCAGACGGCCTCGGTGCGAACCATTCCGTGGGAGTTGTCCTGGCGCAGCTGGACCGCTTCGGCGACCACGGGGTCGGTGAAGCTCGGCCAGCCGGTGCCCGAGTCAAACTTCGCGCCTGAGGAGAAAAGCTCAGCCCCGCAGCCCCGGCAGTGGTACATCCCGTCGTCCTTCAGGTCGACGTACTCCCCGCTGAACGGCGGTTCGGTGGCCGCCTCGCGCAGGATCGCGTAGGACTCGGGGTCGAGCGCCTCACGCCACTGCTGTTCGCTCTTGTCTGCCTGGCTTTCTGCTCCCATGACCAGCCCTTTCGTTTGCGGTCCCGACAGTATTGGGAAGGCCGATCCGGCGTCCGAATTCGCCGCTAGGGTCGGACGGTGCCGGCGCTCCCGCTGATCGTCTCGACCATAGCCGCCCTGCTCCTGGCGGGCCCCGTGGTCAGGTTCCTCGCCGCCGGCGGGCACGTGAGGATCAACTACCGGGGGGTCGAGCTTCCGTGCCCGCTCGGGCTGCTGGTCGTTGTGGCTTCGGTCTTTGCCCTCGTGCCGCTCGCCCTGGTCTCCGGCCTTGCCGAAACCAACGCCCTTGACATCGCCGGGCTCTTTCTCGTGTTGGGGGTGGCGCTCCTGGGGCTCGTCGACGACGCCTACGCCGGCGGTTCACGGGGCTGGCGCGGCCACGCGAGGGCGGTAGCCGACGGCGGCTTCTCCACCGGGCTGCTCAAGGCAGCGGGAACGCTCGGGCTGGCGCTGGCCTGGTCTGCCCTGACTCAGGACGGAGTGGCCGACTTCCTCCTGGCCGCGCTGGTGATCGTCCTGACCACCAACATCTTCAACCTGCTCGACCTTCGTCCGGGGCGGTCGGTCAAGGCGTTCGTTGTCCTCGCCGTCGTATGCAGCCTCGTCGCGCTGGATATCGAGCCGCTCCTGGAGCTGGGACTCTGGGCCGGTCCGATAGTCGTAGCGGGGATTCTCGACCTCCGTGAGAGAGGAATGCTCGGGGACACCGGGTCAAATGTCGTCGGCGTGGTGGCCGGGCTGTGGCTCGTGCTGACGCTCGACACGACCGGGATGGCCATTGCCGCCGGTCTGCTCGTTGTAATAACCATTTACGGGGAGCTCAGGTCGATCAATTCGCTGATCGAGGGCACTCCGGGACTTCGTCACCTAGACTCAATTGGGAGAGTAAGAGCCAGTGCCTGATCGCCAGCGTCATCCCCGCCACATCTTCGTAACCGGGGGAGTCGTCTCCTCTCTGGGCAAAGGGATAGCCGCAGCCTCGATCGGCAGGCTGCTGGTGAGCCGGGGACTTACCGTCGGAATCCAGAAGTTCGACCCCTACATCAACGTCGACCCGGGGACGATGTCCCCCTATCAGCACGGCGAGGTCTTCGTCACCGAGGACGGTGCCGAGACCGACCTCGACCTTGGCCACTACGAGCGGTACACCGACTCCAACACATCCCGGGCGTCGAACGTCACAGCCGGTGGCATCTACGACTCGGTTATTCGGCGCGAGCGGCGCGGCGACTACCTCGGGGCGACGGTGCAGGTCGTGCCCCACATCACCGACGAGATCAAGAACCGCGTCCGCGTGATGGCGGAGACCAGCGCCGTCGACGTTGTCATCACGGAGATCGGGGGGACCGTCGGCGACATCGAGTCGTTGCCGTTTCTCGAGGCGATCCGCCAGTTCCCCGTAGACGCGGGCCGGCGCGACTGCATGTTTATCCATCTCACCCTCGTGCCCTACATCGGCCACGCCGGCGAGCTGAAGACCAAGCCGACGCAGCACTCGGTGAACGAGCTGCGGCGGATCGGGATCCAGCCCGACATGCTGCTCTGCCGCAGTGAGTCCGAGCTCTCCGAGGAGATCCGCAGGAAGATCGCCCTCTTCGCTTCCCTTCCCGTCGACGCGGTCATCTCGGCCAAGGACGTTGGGGACATCTATGAAGTTCCGCTCTGGTACCGGGACCAGGGAGTCGACGACTTTATCTGCGAGACGCTGGGCCTCGAAGCGCCGGAGGCCGACCTGAGCGAGTGGGAGCAGGTCGTGGAGAGGACTGCAGCGGCCGACCAGCCGGTAAAGATCGCCCTGGTAGGCAAGTACGTCGAGCTCGAAGACGCTTACAAGTCGGTCTCCGAGGCACTTCGCCACAGCGGAGCCCACGCCGGAGCAAACGTTGAGATCGACTGGGTCGACTCCGAGGAGCTGGCCGACGATGAGGTGGCGCTGGCGCGCGTCGGCAGCGCCGACGGCATCCTGGTCCCGGGGGGCTTCGGGGGCCGCGGGATCGAGGGAAAGATCCGGGCCGTGCGGGTGGCCCGCGAGCAGCGCATTCCGTACCTCGGGATCTGCCTCGGCATGCAGATGGCGGTATGTGAATTTGCCCGCCACGTTGCCGGAATGGACGGTGCCAATTCGACCGAGTTCGACCTGGAGACCGAATGGCCCGTGATCGACCTCCTTCCCGAACAGAAGGAGGTCTCCGATCTCGGCGGGACGATGAGGCTCGGTGCCGACCCGATCAAGCTGCACGAGGGAACAGCTGCGCGTGCCATCTACGGCGAAGCGGTCGTGTACGAACGCCACCGCCACCGGTATGAGGTCTCAATCACACTCCGCAAGAGGCTTGAGGACGCTGGCCTGATTGTCTGTGGCACCTCGCCCGACGAGCGGCTGGTGGAGGCTGTCGAACTCTCCTCGGACCAGCATCCGTTCTTCGTTGCCTCCCAGTACC
>JAUMBN010000014.1:0-3715 GCA_032119675.1 Solirubrobacteraceae bacterium
CGAAGACCCCGGCGATCCCGCAGACGATCGCGTTCGAGGTGTCCCATTCGCCGCCGGGGCGCGGCGGCACGAACCGCAGCAGCAGCGCGTAGGCGCACATCAGCGCCGTCCACGCGTAGAGCCAGAGGACGAGCCGGCGCTGGCTGAAGCCGATGCGCAGGAAGCGGTGGTAGAAGTGGTTCTGGTCGGCGCCGAACGGCGAGCGGCCGTAGCGGATCCGCTTCAGCACCACGAACGAGGTGTCCAGCAGCGGCACGGCGAGCACCAGCAGCGGCGCCGCCAGGGCGATCGTCGCCGCTCCCTTGAGGACCCCCTCGACGGCCAGGGCGCCGACGGTGAAGCCGAGGGTCAGCGCGCCGGTGTCGCCCATGAAGGTCCGCGCCGGGTTGAAGTTGTAACGCAGGAAGGCCAGCGTCGAACCGCAGACCGCCGCGGCCATCGCGGCCACCTCCACGCGCTCGAAGGAGACGGCGAGGATGGCGAAGGTGAAGGTCGCTATCGCCACCAAACCGGCGGCCAGGCCGTCGACCCCGTCGACGAGGTTCACGAGGTTGGCCACCAGCGCGATCCAGAGGATGGTCAGCGGGTAGGAGAGCCAGCCGAACTCGATGATCCCCAGCACCGGCAGGCCGATCTCCTCAACCCGCATCCCGTAGCCGACTACGGGGATCAGGCAGATCGCCAGGATCAGGACGAGCTTGACCAGCGGCTTGAGGCCCCGGATGTCGTCCCAGAGGCCGACGGCGGCGATCAGTGGGATCCCGATCACGATTCCCTCGATCGGGCCGTCGATATCGACGAACACCAGGACGGCGACGAGGATCCCGGTGACGATGGCCAGCCCGCCGATCCGCGGGATCGGCCCGGTGTGAACGCGTGGCCGGTCGCCGCCGGCGTCCACTGCACCGATCTTCAGCGCCAGGCGGATCACGATCGGCGTGAGCGCCAGGACGACGACGAGGGCGACCAGGAAGGTCCAAACGATGGAGCCCTCGCTGACGAGGGCCTCCAGTGAGTCCAGGAAGGACATTCGGGACGGTTATAGCCGACTGCGCCGACGAGGATGCGGCCCTGCGCCGGGCCGAAAACGCCCGGGAATCGGCGTATCCGGCTGTTAGCCTCGCGCCCCGTGGAGCTGCTGATCCTCGGCGCCGGCTACGTCGGCGCCGCCATGGCCGGGCAGGCCCTTGCGGCCGGCGACCGGGTGACGCTCGCCGACAACTGGTTCGCCACCGACCGCTCCCAGCTTTCCGGCCTCGAAGAGAAGGGCGCGACGGTGGTCGATGCCGACATCCGCGAGCGCTCGCAGGTCGACCCGCTGGTCGCCGCCGCCGACCGCGTGGCCCTTCTCGCCGCCCAGGCCAGCCGTCCCCTCTCTGAGAGCGATCCCGACTACACCGAGGAGACCAACCTCACAGGCGTTCGCCGTGTCGCCCAGTCGGTCGCCGCCAACGGCTGCCCGCCGGTGGTCTTCGGCAGCTCGCTCCACGTCTACGGCCCGGGCCTGGCCGGAGAGGTCGGGCCGGACACCCCCTACGGCGAGCAGGGCGACCTCGCCCATCTCTCCAAGATCTACGGCGAGCTGGCGCTGGCCATGTTCGCCCAGGCCGCACCGTTCGACCTGGCCATCGCCCGGCTGGGCATCGTCTACGGCCCCAGCCCCGTCGAGCACGACCGGCCCGAGTCGCAGACGGTGATCGACCGCTTCCGCCGCCAGGCGGCCGCCGGCGAGGCGCTGACCCTCGACAACGGAGGGAAGGCGACGATCGGCGCCGTCCACGTGGAAGACGCCGCGCGGATCCTGCTCTCTCTCCCCTCGGGCAGCGGCGTGAGCGCGGTAAACGTCGCCGCCGACACGCTCACCGTCGCCGACGTCGCCGCCCTGGCCCAGGGCGAGGAACCGCCGGGCGGCGCCGCCTGCGAGTTCACCAGCCCCTTCGATTACGGCCACTCGGTCGCCTCGTACCTGGCCCCGTGAAGCTGCTCGTCACCGGCGCGACCGGATTCCTGGGCTGGCGAACCACCGTCCTCATGCGCGAGTCCGGCCACGAGGTCACCGCCACCACCCGGCCCGGCGGCGCCGAGCGCGCCGCCGCCCGCGGGCTGGACGCGATCGAGATCGACGTCGGCTCGCCGGAGGCTCGCGAGCTGGTCGCTGGCCACGACCACGTCCTGCACTTCGCGGGTCTGCCGGACCCAAAGCGCTCGCGAGAGGACCCGGCCCGCGCCGTGCGCGAGAACGCCGGCACCACGCTCAACCTGCTGGAGGGCTGCGCGCAGCACGGCGCCTCGCTCTTCTACTTCTCCTCCACCCGCGTGGCCGGCGACCCGGGCCGCGACCCGTACGCCACTTCCAAGTGGCTGGGCGAGGAGGCCTGCCGCGCCCACCCGGCGCCTTCGACGATCGTCAGGCTCCCGTCGGTCTTCGGCCCCGGCCAGGTGGCCTGGGAAGGAGCGACCGGCGCCATCGCCGCCTTCGCCGCCCGGGCGCTGGAGGGCGAGTCGATCGTGATCCCCGGCGACCCGCAGCGCACCCGCGACTTCCTCTACGTCGACGACCTCGTCGCCGGCCTGAACGCGGCCCTCGGGAACGACACGACCGGGGGAACCCTGGTGGCCAGCTCCGGCACCTCAACCCCGCTGGTTGAGGCTGCAAATCTCGTAATCGAGGCCGTCGGCAGCGAGATTCCGGTGGAGCTGCCGGGAGGAACGCCGCCGCCCGGCGATAATGACAGTTACAAGGCGGCTGCCGACGAGGCCGAACTGGCCCTGGAGGCTCGCCCGCTCGAGGAGACCGTCCCCCTCTATGTCGACTGGCTCAAAGCCCACCCTGCTGCTCAAGGCCTCTCCTGAGGCCGGCCAGATAGCCGAGCGCTTCGACGGAGGCGACTGGCAGGGCATCGAGCTCTGCCTGATGGGCTCGCAGATCGCAGACGACGCGGCACTGGAACGGGCGATCGAGATCTCCCGGGCCGAGCTGCCCGAGGGCGTCACGGTCACCGCAGAGGCTCCGGTCTCCTGGCCCAGCGGCGCCTTCGTCCGGGTGGACCGGCTCGACGACGAGGCGAAGGCCGGCATTGAGCGCAGCGCCCGCTACGCCGCGGCGGTCGGCTCGCCGGTCCTCACGATCCACCTCTTCATCCCGATCACCCCGGAGGAGATGCGCCGCGGCGAGCCGGTCCACGACCCGGCGGTCCAGGAGTTCCTGAGCTTCTACGCCGGCGCCTGCCTCGACGCCGGGGTCACCCCGCTGATCGAGAACGTGCCGCCGGTACTGCGGATGCGGGAGGGCGGCTTCTTCCTCTCGCCGATCGGCGGCCACTGGCAGGACATGATCCAGTGGGGCGACGCAATCCCCGAGCTCGGCTTCACCTTCGACACCTCCCACGCCGCCCTCTTCCGCAACTTCGCCGCCGCCTACCCGGGCGTCTTCGACCTCGAGGGCGACGAAGGCCTCGAACTCGAGCGTTACGTCGAGGAGCTCGGCCCGCGCAGCGACGTGGCCCACGTCTCCAACGCCGCCGGCCTGCTCGGAGAGGGGCTGAACTACGACGAGGGCGAGCTCGACCTCGACCCGGTGGTCCGTCTCCTCGCCGACCTCGTCCCCTACATCGTCGCCGAGATCAACGAGCCCGACCATTCGAAGTCGCCGAACATGAAGGCCGGCTACCGGGCGATCGAGAAGGCGCTGGCCGAACCGTCCGGCGAGCCGGCG
>JAUMBN010000015.1:0-34216 GCA_032119675.1 Solirubrobacteraceae bacterium
CGGCGCCGAGATCCGCCGGCTCAGGGCGCGACAGGCCGGGGGGCGCCCGTTCATCGACCTCGTCCTGGCCGTCGAGGGGGACGCCGGCCTCCAGCAGGCCCACCTGGTTTCCGACCGGGTGGAGGCCACCATCGAACGGGTGCTCCCCGGGGCGGACGTGACCGTGCACCTGGAGCCGCGCACGGTAAGCGACCTGAGGGAGCGTGCCACCGGCGCGGCGATGGCCGCCGGACCCGTCAGGGAGGTCCACAACGTGCGTGCGGTCAGGGTCGACGGGCGCACCGAGCTGAGCCTCCACGTGAAGCTCCCGGCCGGGGAGACCCTCGAGGGCGCCCACGCCACCGCCGACGCGGTCGAGGCGGCGATCCTCAAGGAGATGCCGGAGCTGAGCGCGGTACACGTCCATCTCGAGCCGCTGGCCCGCGAGGGCGGAGTTGTCGCCGTGGGCGAGGCCCGTGAGGGGGAGATCTACGCGACGGTCGGGGAGATCCTCGCGGGGATGGACGAGGGAGAGCCGGAGAAGCTGAGCGTCCACCGGGAGCCGAGAGGCATCGTCGTCTTCCTCACCGTCTCGATGCCCGGGTCGCTTCCGCTCGCCGAGGCCCACGAGCGCGCCTCGGAAATAGAGCGGGGGATCAGGTCACGCCTGCCGGAGGTCGCCGAGGTGGTTGTTCACACCGAGCCGGAGCGACCTGGCTAGCGAATATTTATCGAGGCGGCCAGGCCGATCACGATCGCCAGCACTCCATAGCCCTGGTAGCCGGCGACGAAGAGCAGGACGGCACCGACTGCGCAGGTTGCCGTCACGAGCAGCCAGGTCAGGCGGGCCAGCGACACGGGCCAATGTTGGCACCCCGGCCCGACGCCCCGGCGTCCGGGAACCCGACGAGGACGGTTGGTAGCGTCCGATGAAGGTGTCAGCGAGCCGACCAGCGGGAAGGGCCAGATGAGCGTCGCCGCCGGCTTCGGCAGTCTCGTCGCCCGTCGGGTCGAGGAGCGCCGCTCGCAGATCGTCCTCGGCCTTGATCCCGATCCGTCACGCCTCTGGCCCGGGTCGGAAGCGGCAGCCGGTGACCGTGAAGGCGCGGGGGCGGCGGCTGCGGCGGTGGCCCACCACTGCCGGGCCCTGATCGAGGCGGCCGGAGAGGCCTGCGTGGCCATCAAGCCCCAGCTGGCCTGCTTCGAGCGCCTGGGAGCGCCGGGCCGGGAAGCGCTCGGCGAGGTCTGCCGGGCCGGCCACGATGCGGGCCTGCTGGTGATTGCCGACGGCAAGCGCGGCGACATTGACGTGAGCGCCACCGCTTACGCAGCCGCCCTCTTCGGGGGTATAGACACCCCGTTCGGGCGGGTTGGCGGTCTCGAGGCCGACGCCGCCACGGTGAACCCCTATATGGGCGTGGACACCCTCGGCACCTTCGCCGACGCCGCCAGGGATGCCGGCGCGGGGCTCTTCGTCCTCGTCAGGACCTCGAACCCCGGGGCGTCCGACTTCGAAGACCTCCCGACCGGCGAGGGCGCTGTGTGGGAGCGGGTGGCGGCCGCGGTGTCAACGCTCGGCGCCGGCGGCGCCGGCCTCTCCAGCGTTGGCGCCGTACTCGGGGCCACCGAGCCCGAGCACCTGGCCCGTGCCCGTGAACTGATGCCTTCGGCGGTCTTCCTCCTGCCCGGGGTCGGTGCCCAGGGTGGCTCGGTGGACGCTCTTGCACCAGCTTTTGCCCCCGGCCCGGCGGGAGGGCTGGTGACCGCGTCGCGATCGATCGCCAACGCCGGGGAGCAGGCGGGGAGCGACCCGGCCCAGGCCGCCAGGGACGAGGCCGAGCGCCTGCGGGAACTGGCCTGGGCGCTTGCCTGAGGAGACGCGTCGGTGATGCTGCAATGCCGCCGGCCATCGCTTGCCAAGACGCAGGTCGGGCCTATCCTCGTGGGGGATGTCGACCCGGAGTTCAGGCTCGCGCTGGATGGCACCCGCCGCGCTCGTGGCGGTGGCGCTCGTGGCGCTGCTTATCGTCATGTCCGGCGGTGGGTCGGTGAGCGAAAGCGGGCCGGTAGCCACGGAACCTGCGCAGACCCAGGCCAAGAGCTCCGGCCCGAAGGTATACGTCGTAAAGCAGGGAGACACGCTGTCGGCCATCGCGATGAAGGCCGACGTCTCCGTCGAGGAGATCCAGCAGCTCAACCCCGATATCGACGTACAGGCGCTCCAGCCCGGCGCGCGCCTTCGCCTGCGCCGGTGAGGTTTGGGGCGGCCATTGCCGTCCCGGCCCTGGCTGCTGTCCTCGCGTTCCTCCTCACGGCCAGTCCGGCACAGGGTGCCAGGAAGCTCGTGGACGCGCCCTCGGCGATTCTCGTCCAGCCCGACACCGGGGATGTGGTTTACGCGCGAAACGCCTTCAAGCGGCGCCCGATGGCCTCGACGGCGAAGATGATGACCGCTCTCGTAGCCGTCGAGAACGCGTCTCTCGGCCGGCGGTTCCGCGTGGTCAATTACCCGGCCGCCTCCGCCGAGTCGGTGGCCGGGCTGCGGCCAGGGGAGCGCGTCACCAACGCGGGGCTCCTCCAGGCCCTGATGATCGCCAGCGCCAACGACGCCGCAGCCACCCTCGCGGTCGGAATAGCGGGTTCCAACTCGCGCTTCGTGAGGCTCATGAACCGCCGGGCTGCCGAAGCCGGGCTGACCTCTACACGGTTTGCCAACCCGGTTGGCCTCGATGCGCCGGGGGCCTACTCGACCGCCCGGGACCTCGCCCGGCTCGGCCAGCTGGTTCGCCGCAACGCCTACCTGCGCAGGATCGTCGACCGCCCGCGCTCGACCATCAGCGCCGGGGAACGGAAGATCACGCTCTACAACCGCAACACGCTCGTCGGCCAGGTGCCCTGGATCAGCGGGATCAAGACCGGTCACACGCAGCGCGCCGGATATCTGCTGGTCGGCTCCGGCGAGCGCAGCTCCGTTCCGCTGGTGAGCGTCGTCATGGGGACTCCTTCGGAGGCCGCCCGCAACCGCGACACGATCAGGCTGATGCGCTACGGCTTCCCCCGGTTCCGCGCGGTTGTCGCGGCGCGGAAGGGGAAGGTGGTGGCCAGGGTTCCGGTGGCCCTTCAGGGCACCTCTGTTGCCGTTGCCCCCTCCCGCACGCTGAGGGTGGTCGCCCGCCGCGGGGAGAAGGTCACCGTAGTTCAACGCGGCCTTCCCGCCGAGGTGACGGGCCCGCTTGCCCGGGGCTCCCGAGTGGGCGAGATAGTGGCCAGCAGCCGGGGCCGGGTGGCGGGACGAGTCGCACTGGTTACCACGGAACCGGTAGCCGCAGCGACCCTCTGGCAGCGGTTTACCGGGACCCCGGCGGCCCTCGCCGGTGCCGCCGTGCTGGTTCTCGTGACAGCCGCTACCCTCGTCGCGTCGCGACGGCGCCGCTCACGCGGACGTCGCCCGGCAAGGAGGAGAAGGCCCGCGTGATTATCACCGTCACCCTCAACGCCGCGATGGACAAGTCGCTCTCGGTCCCGAGCTTCCAGCTCGGGCACCGACATCGCACCGTCGAGCAGCAGGCGACGCCGGGGGGAAAGGGAGTCAACGTGGCGCGCCTGCTCAAGGAGCTCGGCCAGCCGGTGATCGCAACCGGGTTGGCCGGAGGTGCCACCGGCACGCGTATCGTCGAGGCGCTCACCGCCGGGTCGATCCTCAACGATTTCGTCCGCATCGGCGAGGAGTCCCGCACCAACACCTCGGTTCTCGACCCAACGACCGGCGAGCAGACGGAGATCAACGAGAGAGGGCCGGAGGTGACCACCACCGAGGCAGGGCTCTTCATCGAGAAGCTCTGCTACCTGGCGCGCGGAGCCAGCATCTGCGTCATCGCCGGTTCGCTGCCGCGGGGCGTCGACCCCGGCATCTACGCCGAGCTGGTGACCCGCCTTTCCGAGCTGGGAGTCACGACGGTGGTGGACTCCGAGGGCGAGGCTATGCGCCTGGCCGTCAAGGCTGGGCCGACCGTGATCTCCCCCAACCGTGAAGAGGCCGAGGAGCTTGTAGGCCACGAGTTCAACGACGAGGGTGAGACCCTGTCGGCGGTCAATGAGCTTCGCGCCCAGGGCGCCGAGGAGGCGATCATGACGCTCCCGGACGGCTGCGTCGCGAGCGTTCTGGTCGACGGCGCGCCGGTTGTTTACCGGGCCTGGATCGCCCCGCGCGAGGCGGTGGCGAGCGTCGGCTCCGGCGACGCCTTCCTGGCCGGATACATCGCCGGCCGTTACATGGGCATGGCCCCCGAGGAGTGCCTGAGGTACGCGGTCGCCTGCGGCGCCGAGTCAACCCAGCGGCTTGGTGCCGGCCTTGTCGACCCGGCCGGCGTGGAGCGCCTGCTCGACGAGGTCCGGGTCGAGCCGGTGGAAGCGCCTGCCGCCACGCTCTGAGCGGTATCTTCGAAGGGTGGCTTGCACGCCGCCAGCGAACCCGGTACCCAGCACTCGGCGCCCGGACCGGGTTGCGCAGTTTCGTCCGCCCCCGAACCTAGGGTCCGTTTATGGAAATTGAGATTGGCCGGGGCAAGAAGGCCCGGCGCGCTTACGGCTTCGACGACATCGCCATCGTGCCCTCGCGGCGGACCCGCGACCCCGACGACGTCGACATCTCGTGGAAGCTCGGCCCGTACCGTTTTGAGCTACCGCTCCTGGCCTCCGCCATGGACGGCGTCGTCTCCCCGACCACGGCGATCGAGATCGGGAGGCTCGGCGGCCTGGCCGTGCTTAACCTCGAGGGCGTCTTTACCCGCTACGCCGACGCCGACGACCAGCTCGCGCGGATCGCCGAGCTGCCGAAGGACTCGGCCACCCGCGAGATGCAGGAGATCTACCGGGAGCCCCTCAAGCCCGAGCTGATCGGCGAGCGGATCGCCGAGATCAAGGCCAGCGGGGTTGTTACAGCCGCCTCCCTGACCCCGCAGCAGGTCGTCACCCATTACGAGGCGGCGCTCGAGGCCGGCCTCGACATCCTCGTGATCCAGGGCACCGTCGTCTCGGCCGAGCATGTCTCCAAGACCAGCGAGCCCCTCAACCTCAAGGAGTTCATCGCCGAGCTTCCCGTCCCGGCGATCGTCGGGGGCTGTGCCAGCTACCACACCGGCTTGCACCTGATGCGCACCGGCGCCGCCGGCGTGCTCGTCGGCGTCGGCCCGGGAGCCGCCTGCACCACACGCGGCGTGCTCGGCCTCGGTGTTCCCCAGGCGACGGCGATTGCCGACGTGGCCGGGGCCCGTTCGACGCACATGCTCGAGACCGGCGAATACGTCAGCGTGATCGCCGATGGCGGGATGCGGACCGGCGGCGACGTCGCGAAGGCCGTGGCCTGCGGCGCCGATGCCGTGATGATCGGATCGCCGCTGGCCCGCGCCCACGAGGCCCCCGGCCGTGGCTACCACTGGGGTATGGCGACCTTCCACCCGACGCTGCCCCGTGGCGCCCGGGTCCAGACGATCCAGAACGGGTCGCTCGAGGAGATCCTTACCGGGCCGGCCCGCGAGAACGACGGAACCTTCAACCTGATGGGCGCGCTGAGGACCTCGATGGCGACTTGTGGCTACCAGGACATCGCCGAGTTCAACCGGGCCGAGCTGATGGTGGCGCCGGCCCTGCAGACCGAGGGCAAGCTGCTGCAGAGCTCCCAGGGCGTCGGCATGGGGAACCGCGGCTCGGCGGCTTCGTCCAACGGCGGGGCCAATGGATCGCCGGCCGACAAGTCGGGTGCCCTGAGCACGACCCCGGCGTGAGCTCCGGCGCGGCGCACGAGACCCACAACGTCGTAACCGAGGCGACGGCGGCCACCGGGCTGGCCGACGAGGGGGCTCCGATCGACCATCCGGCCGGCGTCGACGAGGTTGTCGTCCTCGACTACGGCGGCCAGTATTCGCAGCTGATCGCCCGGCGCGTGCGCGAGTGCGGAGTCTTCTCGGAACTGCTGCCCCACCACGTCGGCGCCGAAGAGGTCGCCCGCAGGCGTCCCAAGGGCCTGATCCTTTCCGGCGGCCCGGCCTCGGTGTACGAGGAGGGCGCCCCGGAGCTCGACCCCGGACTCATGGAACTCGGAATCCCGGTGCTCGGCATCTGTTACGGAATGCAGCTCCTGGCCCGGGAGCTCGGCGGGAGGGTCGAGTCGGCCGAGGTGGGCGAGTACGGCCGCTCGGAGCTGACCGTTCGCGAGTCCGGGCTGCTCTTCGAGGGCCTTCCCGGCGAGCAGCCCTGCTGGATGTCCCATCGCGACACCGTCTACGAGGCGCCCGAGGGCTTCACCGAGCTGGCGGCCTCGACCCAGTCCCCCGTCGCCGCATTCGAGTCCCGCGAGCGCGGAATCTTCGGGATCCAGTTTCACCCCGAGGTCGTCCACACGCCGTTCGGCCAGCAGATCCTCACCCACTTCCTCCGAGACGCCTGCGGCTGCGACATGAGCTGGTCGGCCGCCTCGATCGTCGACGAGCAGATAGCCGCGATCCGCGAGCAGGTCGGTGATGGCCAGGTCATCTGCGGGCTCTCCGGGGGCGTTGATTCGTCGGTCGCCGCGCTCCTGGTTCACCGCGCCATCGGCGACCAGCTGACCTGCGTCTTCGTCGACCACGGCCTGATGCGCAAGAACGAGGGCGAGCAGGTCGTCCAGACCTTCCGCGACGAGTTCAGCGTCCCGCTGGTTGCCGTCGACGCCGAGGACCGCTTCCTCGAGAAGCTCGGCGGGGCCACCGAGCCGGAGGAGAAGCGCAAGATCATCGGTACCGAGTTCATCCGGGTCTTCGAGGAGGAGGCAAGCAGGCTCTCCGGGGCAAAGTTCCTCGTCCAGGGAACGCTCTACTCCGACGTGATCGAGTCCGGTGGCGGAACCGGCGCGTCGACGATCAAGTCCCACCACAACGTCGGCGGCCTGCCGGACGACCTCGAGTTTGAGCTCGTCGAGCCTCTGCGCTCCCTCTTCAAGGACGAGGTACGTGCGGTCGGCGCCGAGCTGGGACTCCCGGAGCGCCTCGTCTGGCGCCAGCCCTTCCCGGGGCCGGGGCTGGCGATACGGATAGTCGGCGGCGAGGCGACCAAGGAGCGACTGGACCTGCTGCGCGACGCCGACGCCGTTCTCCAGGACGAGATCCGCAACGCAGGTCTCTACCGGGAGCTCTGGCAGTCGTTCTGCGTACTTCCCGACGTGCGGACGGTTGGCGTCCAGGGGGACGAGCGCACCTATGGGTACGTGGTCGTTATCCGCGCGGTCACCTCCGACGACGCCATGACCGCAGACTGGGCGCGTCTTCCCTACGACCTTCTCGAGAGGATCGCCTCGCGCATGATCAACGAGCTGAGAGACGTCAACCGGGTGGTCCTGGACATCACGTCCAAGCCCCCGGGCACCATCGAGTGGGAGTAGCCCTGCGGGCCGCCTCCGCGCCCTGCAGGCCGCTATTCTCCCTTTCTGCGCCGCGTTGCCTGCCGCTCGCGGCGCTTTCCACGCAATGAAGACTTACGTTGCCAACAGCACCGACCGCGACCGCCGCTGGCTGGTCGTCGACGCCGAGGGTCAGACCCTCGGGCGCCTGGCGACCCAGATCGCCGACGCGCTGCGAGGGAAGCGTAAGCCCGAGTACACGCCCCACGTCGATACCGGTGACTTCGTGATTGTCGTCAACGCCGAGAAGATCGCCGTGACCGGGAACAAGATGACCGAGAAGATGTACCGGCGCCACACCGGATATCCCGGCGGGCTGCGCGAGCGCACGCTGGCCGAGATGCTCGAGCAGCGCCCCGAAGAGGTCATTCGCAAGGCCGTCAAGGGGATGCTTCCGCGCAACCGCCTTGCGCGCCGCCAGATCACCAAGCTCAAGGTGTACGCCGGACCCACCCACCCGCACACCGCCCAGAAGCCGGAGCCGATGGAGGTGGCCAGCTAATGGCCGACGAACCGCAGCAGGACGAAGAGCCCGTCGAGGAGCCGCAGGCCGAAGAGCCCGCCGCTGAGGAGCCCGCCTCCGAAGAGCCCGCCGCTGAAGAGCCGAAGGCCGACGAGCCCGTCACCGAGGAGCCACAGGCAGAAGAGAAGCCGAAGGACAAAGGCAAGAAGGACGACAGCAGCGAGCCGGCAGCGATCCCGGGGGCCGACCTCGAGGTTGACATCGTCGCCGAGGGCGAGGCCGCCCTGCCCGGCGAGGAGGAAGAGTCCGACGAATACGCCGAGCACATCGAGGCCGAGGAGATCATCGAAGCCGAGGAGGAGGTCGTGGAGGAGCCGATCGTCGCGACGATCGCCCTCGCCGCCGACGCCCGCTATCAGGCCACCGGCAAGCGCAAGACCGCCGTGGCCCGCGTCACCCTCAAGCCCGGCAAGGGCGAGTACCTGATCAACGGCAAGTCGCTCGACGAGTTCTTCCCCCGCGACACGCTTCGACGCAACATTCGTGAGCCGCTGGAGGCCGTCGGCTATGAGGCCAAGATGGACGTGGTGGCCCGGATGCACGGCGGAGGCGTCTCGGCCCAGGCCGACGCCCTCCGGCACGGCATCTCGCGGGCGCTGCTGGAGGCCGACCCCGGCCTGCGCGGAGCGCTCAAGAGTCGCGGCTTCCTGACGCGCGACGCTCGCGCCAAGGAGCGCAAGAAGGCCGGGCTCAAGAAGGCCCGCAAGCGGCCGCAGTTCAGCAAGCGCTGAGGCCTATGCCGCGCGCAGGTCGCGTGCCGGCGGGGAGGGCCCGCCGCTGATGGCCCGGAAACTGTTCGGCACCGACGGGGTCAGGGGCGTAGCCGGCGAGAAGCTGACGGCCGAGCTGGCCCTCGCCCTCGGACGTGCCGCCACGGAGCAGGCCGGCGGCGAGGGGCGGCGCGTGCTCATCATCCGGGACACGCGCGAGTCGGGAGAGATGCTCGAGGCGGCGCTGGCCTCGGGCGTGGCCGCGGCCGGGGGCGATGTGCTCCTCGGCGGGGTGCTTCCCACCCCCGCCGCTCCGCTGCTGATCGCGCGCTACGGACTGGACCTCGGCGTCGTGGTCTCCGCTTCCCACAACCCCTACCGCGACAACGGGATCAAGTTTTTCGGGAGCGATTCCCTGAAGCTCTCGGATGCGATCGAGGAGCAGGTCGAGGAGCGGCTCGAGTCGCCGGGGTTCCCGCCACGGGCACCGGGACGCATCCGCGAGCTGCACGGGACGCAGGAGGATTACCTGCGCTCGCTCGAAGAACGTTTCGGGAGGCTTGACCTGGCCGGCACGAGAATCCTTCTGGACTGCGCCAACGGCGCGGCCCACCGGGTCGCGCCCGAGATATTCCGGCGCCTGGGGGCCGAGGTCGAGACCGTGGGTACCGAGCCCGACGGGCGCAATATCAACGACGGAGTCGGCTCGACCCACGTCGAGTCGCTCGCCGCAGCGGTGGCCGACGGCGGTTTCGACCTTGGGTTTGCCTTCGACGGCGACGCCGACCGGGTTCTGGCCGTCGACCGGTTGGGAACCATCGTGGACGGCGACGAGCTGATCGCGCTGGCGGCGCTTCACCTGCGCAGCGAGGGCCGGCTCGGTGGCGGCGTTGCCGTGACCGTGATGACCAACTACGGGTTCCACACGGCGATGCGCGAGGCCGGGGTCGAGGTGGCGGTGACCGACGTAGGCGATCGCTATGTCCTGGCGGAGCTGCTCGAGCGTGGCTGGAACCTCGGCGGGGAGCAGTCCGGGCACATCATCGACACCGGCTTCGTGCCCTCCGGAGACGGGATAGCGAGCGCGCTGCTGACCCTCGAGGCGCTGGGCGGGGCCGACCTCGCCGAAAGGTCGGCGATGACCAGGCTCCCGCAGAAGCTCGTCAACGTCGCGGTTGCCGACAAGGGCGCCGCGATGGCCGCCGTAGAAGACGCCGCGGCCTCAGAGCAGGTAGGCCTCGAGGGGAGGGGTCGCGTGCTGGTCCGCCCGAGCGGCACCGAGGAGCTGGTCAGGGTGATGGTCGAGGCGCCCGACAAGGACGAGTGCGAAGCTGTCTGCGGGCGCCTGGTGGCGGTCGTGGAGGCGGCCTCCTGAGGCCCTTTCCGGCCCGGGGGCCATCCCTTCCGGCAGCTAGGCTCCGGGGCCAATGTGCGGCATCGTCGGATACGTAGGCGACCGCTCGGCCGAGGAGATCCTGCTCGCCGGGCTGGCCCGTCTCGAGTACCGCGGCTACGACTCGGCCGGGATCTCGCTTATGGCCGACGGGCAGATAGAGGCCGTCCGCGCGGTCGGCAACCTCGAGCACCTGCGCGAGGCGGTCAAGGCGCGCTCCGGCGGGGACGGTGCCGTCGCGACGCTGGCGCGCGAGGCAACAATCGGGATCGGTCACACCCGCTGGGCCACCCATGGTCGCGTCAACGAGGAAAACGCCCATCCCCACTTCGACACCTCCGACCACGTTCACGTAGTGGTCAACGGCATCGTCGAGAATTACCTGGAGCTGCGGGAAACCCTCGTAGCCGACGGGGCGATTTTCACGTCCGAGACCGACGCCGAGGTGATCGCCCACCTGGTCGCCTCCCACCTCGACGGCGACCTCGCAGCCGCCGTCCGCGCGGCGTTTGGCAGGCTTGAGGGCCACTTCGCCTTCGTGGCGATGAGCACCGAGGCCCCCGGGCTGCTGGTCGGGGCCCGGATGGAGTGCCCGCTGATCGTCGGCGTGGGGGAGGGTGAGAGCTTCCTGGCCTCGGCGGTTCCGGCCTTCCTCTCCGAGACGCGGCAGGTCCAGTACGTGGAGGACGGCGAGATCGTCGAGGTGCGGGCCGACGGCACGCAGTTCAGCGATGCCGCCGGAAACCCGGTCGAGCGCGAGGTCACCACGGTCGACTGGGACGAGGAAACCGCAGAGAAGGGCGGCTACGAGACCTTCATGCTCAAGGAGATCCACGAGCAGGCCGACGCCGTCGCGGAGACGATCGCCGACCGGACGGTGCGCGACGACGGGGTTGACCTCAACGACGAGGGGGCGCTCAGCGACGAGCAGCTGCGCACCGCAGGCCGGATCATCGTCGTGGCCTGCGGGACCTCCTACCACGCCGGCCTGATCGGGCGGTACGTGATCGAGGAGCTCGCACGCGTCCCCGTGGATGTCGAGATCGCTTCCGAATACAGGTACCGCAACCCGATCGTCGGGCCGGGGGACCTGGTCATCGGAATCACCCAGTCGGGCGAGACGGCCGACACGCTGGCAGCGATGCGGCTCGCCCGTGAAAGGGGAGCAACGGTTCTGGCGATAACCAACATCATGGGCTCGCAGGCCACGCGCGACGCCGACGGCGTCCTCTACACGCGCGCCGGGCTTGAGGTGTCGGTGGCTGCCACCAAGACCTTCGTCTGCCAGGTAGCGGTCATGTACCTCCTCGCCCTGCGGCTCGCCGAGCTTCACGGGACCCTCGACGACGAGAAGCGGACCGAGCTGGTGGGGCAGCTCAAGAACACGCCCCACCTGATTACCGAGCTGCTGGAAAGCGTCGATGGTCCGATCGAGCAGATCGCCGGGGAGCTCTGGGAGGCGGACTTCTTCCTCTACCTCGGCCGCCACGCCGGGGTGGCCGTCGCCCACGAGGGCGCCCTGAAGCTCAAGGAGGTCTCCTACATCTCGACCGACGCCTACTCGGCCGGGGAGATGAAGCACGGGCCGATCGCGCTGCTCAGCGAGGCGACCCCGGTGGTGACCGTCGCCACCGACTCGCCGGTACTGGAGAAGGTCGTCTCGAACATGCAGGAGGTCCGCGCCCGGGGCGCCCACCTGATCGCGGTCTCCACCGAGGGAAACGCGATGATCGCCGAACAGGCCGACTCGGTGATCGCCATCCCCCGGACCGACTGGATCCTGCAGCCCCTGCTGGCGGTCATTCCGCTACAGCTGCTGGCCTACCGGATCGCCCGCCTGCGCGGCCTGAACGTCGACCAGCCGCGGAACCTGGCCAAGACGGTCACCGTGGAGTAGCAACTTTCCGGCCGGGGCGTTGGGTCCGGCGGGGCTAGATTGAGCCCGTGACGCATGTCGGAATCGACCTGCTGGAGATCGAGCGTATGGAGCGCGCGCTCGAGCGGCGTCCCGGCCTCGCAGCGCGGCTCTTCACAGAGGGAGAGCTCGGCGTGGCCCGGGAGCGCGCCCGACCGGCAACGCACCTGGCCGCCCGCTTCTGTGCCAAGGAGGCCGCCAGCAAGGCCCTGCAGCTTTCGGTCTTCCGGCCGCTGGAGTTCGAGGTGCTGAGCGGCCCCTCGGGATCGCCGACGCTCGAGCTCCGGGGCCAAGCCGCCCGCCGTGCCGAGGAACTTGGGGTGAGCCTCAGCTGCTCCCTCACTCATGCGCGAAAGATGGCAGGCGCCGCGGTGGTGGCTTCATGAGCGACATGCCTCCCTGGCTGATCGCGCTCTCGGACGCCGAGCGCTGCCGGGAAGCCGACGGCTGGGCTATCGGCGAGCGCGGGGTGCCGTCGCTCACGCTGATGGAGAACGCGTCGCAGGGAGTCGCCAGGCTCGTCCAGGAGACGGTTCCTGCAGGCCGGGTGGTCGTGGCATGCGGCGGGGGAAACAATGGCGGTGACGGCTACGCGACGGCACGGATCCTGCGCGCGTCCGGACGGGAGGTCGTCGTGCTCGATGCCGCCGACCCCTCGAAGCTCTCACCGGATGCCGCTGCACAGAGGGCAGCGCTTCCGGGAGCGCCCCCCGTGGAGTTCGCCCCCGAGTGGCTCGAGGGCGCGGGCGTGATCGTCGATGCCCTGCTGGGAACCGGCTTCACCGGAAAGCCGCGCGGAGCGGTCGGAAAGGCGATCAAGGCGATCGCCGCCTCCCCCGCGCCGGTGGTCTCGGTCGACGTGCCGAGCGGCGTCGACGCCTCGACCGGCGAGGCCGCGGGCGACTTCGTCGCGGCATTCGCCACCGCGACCTTCCACTTCGACAAGGTCGGGCTCCACGTAAACCCGGGACGCGACGCGGCCGGCTTCGTGAGGGTGATCGAGATCGGCATACCGGAGGGGGCGCCGGCCGAGGCACCGACCGTTGGGCTCATCGACGACGCGGGGGTTCTAGGCCTCGTTCCGCGACGGGGGCCGCAGTCGAACAAGTTCACCAGCGGTCATGTCTACGTAGTCGGCGGATCGGCCGGGCTCACCGGGGCGACCGTGCTGGCTTCCCGGGCAGCTGCCCGTGCCGGCGCCGGGTATGTCACAGCCTGTGTGCCGGCGTCCGAGCAGCCGGTCGTTGCCGCCCACCTGGTCGAGGAGATGCAGGTGTCGCTTCCCGCGCGCGACGGCCACCTGAGGGCCACGGGCGCCGAACCGCTGGCCACCTCGATCGCGGAAAGGCCTGGGGCGGTGGCGCTCGGGCCGGGCTTGGGAGGAAGCGACGGCGCACACGCCTTCGCCCGCAGGCTCGTCCGCGATGCCAGGGCACCGATGGTCGTCGATGCCGACGGCCTCAACGCCTTTGCCGGGGATGCCGGGCAGCTGCGAAAGCATCGTGGCGGAGCGGTCTGCACCCCTCACGAGGGGGAGCTGGCCAGGCTCCTGGGCACCTCGTCCAAGAGGGTCAGGGCCCGG
Organism: Solirubrobacteraceae bacterium; assembly: GCA_032119675.1. Taxonomy (GTDB): domain Bacteria; phylum Actinomycetota; class Thermoleophilia; order Solirubrobacterales; family Solirubrobacteraceae; genus F1-60-MAGs163. Next base: position 13,535 of record JAUMBN010000015.1, read on the forward strand.
AGGCTGGAGCATGTGCGCAAGGCGGCAGCCCGGTGCGGCGCGGTCGTCTTGCTCAAGGGCGTTGACACGCTCGTCGCCGAGCCCGGCGGGCTGGTTGGGGTCAGCGCCGGGGCAAGCCCGGCGCTGGCCACTGCGGGGACGGGAGACGTGCTCAGCGGGGTCGTCGCCTCGATGCTTGCCCGCGGCCTGGACCCGTTTGCCGCCGCCTGCGCCGGTGTCAGGCTCCACGCGCGCGCCGGGGGCATCGCCGCCGAGAGGGTTGGCGCCGACGGCGTCGTTGCCGGTGACGTCATCGCCGCCCTGCCGCGCGCGTGGGCGTAGCGGTACGCTGCGCCCATGTCTGCAAGCGTCAGCGAGATCATGGATGCCGACCCGGTTTCGGTGACCCCGGAGGACGGGGTTGAGCGCGTTGTCGAACTCATGCACGAGAACGAGCTCCCGGGGCTGCCGGTGGTCGATGACGAGGGCGTCCTGCTCGGAATCATCACCGAAAGCGACCTCCTTCTCTTCGATGAGCGCGAAGACGTGGACCCGCCGCCCAGCATTCAGGTGATGGGCGGCGTCATCTACCTGGGTTCGGTCAAGCACTGGGAAGAGCGGGTTCGCAAGTCGATAGCGGGAACCGCGGGCGAGCTGATGACCGAGGATCCGGTGACGGTGACTGCCGACGCGAGCGCCCACGATGCCGGCCACCTGATCTCCGAGCACCGCCACAACCGCCTTCCAGTCGTTGACGACGAGGGCCACCTGGTGGGGATGGTGACCCGGGTCGACGTCCTCGAGGCGCTGCTGGAAGACCGATAGGGGCACCGTGGCTCAGCGAGCCGTCGCCTCCGTCAACACAGCGGCTATAGAGCGCAACACCGCCCTGATGGCGCGGGCCGCCGGCGGAGCAACCGTCTGCGCCGTCGTCAAGGCTGACGGTTACGGGCACGGGATGCGGCAGGCGGCCCGGTCCGCCCTTGCCGGTGGAGCCGGGTGGCTCGCGGTTGCCACGGCGGCCGAGGCCGCAGGCCTGAGAGAGGCCGGGTTCGAGGTGCCGGTTCTGGTCATGGGCCTCCTGACCCCGGACGAGACCGCACTCGCGATCGAGGCACGGGCCGACCTTGTCGCCTGGACGCCGGAATTTGTCGGCCTCGTCGAATCGCTCGATGGAGCCCCGATCCACGTGAAGTTCGACTCGGGAATGGGAAGGCTGGGGACTCGCAGCCCGGACGAAGCGACCTTGCTCGCCGAACAGGTTGCGCAGTCGGGGGCGAGCCGCCTGGCAGGGCTGATGACCCACTTCGCTACTGCCGACGAGGACGGCGACGAGTTCTTCGGGGAGCAGCTGAGCCGGTTCCGCGCATGGGCGCAGCCCCTTTCAGACCGCCACCCGGATGCCCTTGTCCACGCCGCCAATAGCGCGGCGGTTCTGAGGGATCCCGGGGCGGCGTTCGACATGGTCCGCCCCGGGGTCGCGCTTTACGGCATGGACCCGTTCGGCAATGATGCCGCCGCGCGCGGCCTGGAGCCCGCTCTCGCGCTGCGTTCGTGGGTTGGCTCGGTGAAGCGCTGCGAGCCGGGCGAGAGCGTGGGCTACGGCCGGGCCTTCGTTGCCGACGAGCTCACGCTGATCGCGACGGTCCCGGTCGGCTACGGGGATGGCTGGCGGCGGGCTCTGGGGAACCGCAGCGAGGTGATCGTCGGTGGCGAGAGGCACCCGGTGGTCGGGATGGTCAGCATGGACAACCTGGCGGTCGACCTCGGCGCCGCGAGCGGGGTCTCGGTCGGAGACCCGGTTGACCTCCTGGGCGGTAACGGTTCGGAGCCGGTAACCGCTGAGGAGGTCGCCCGCGAACTGGGCACGATCAACTACGAGGTCACCTGCGCCCTGACCAGCCGCGTGGCCCGCGCCTACCACCGGGACGGCGAGCAGGTGCCCGCTTGAAGCTCTCGCCCCTGGTCATTGCCAAGGAAGAGCTTGCCGGCGAAGAGGCCTGGCTCGTCGGCGGAGCCGTCAGGGACGAGCTGCTTGGAGCCGTTCGGGCCGAGGAGGCCACCGACTTGGACCTGGCACTGGGCGGTGACCCGGCGATCGCAGCGGAGGCGCTGCGCCGGAGGGCCGGCGCGGGAGTCGCGGCCTTTCAGCTCTCCGACGAGTTCGGCGGCTGGCGCGTGGCCGGTGAGGGCTGGCAGGTCGACTGCATTCCCCTGCAGGGCGGGGGGCTCGAGGAGGACCTGCGCTCCCGAGACCTGACGATCAATGCCATCGCCCGCCCGCTGGCCGGCGGAGACCTCGTAGACCCGACGGGCGGCGTGTCCGACCTGGAGGGCGGTGTCCTGCGGATGGCGGGGCCCGGATCGTTCGGGCTGGATCCGCTCAGGGTGCTCAGGCTGGCCCGCTTTGCCGCGCAGCTCGGGATGGAGGCCGAGCCGTCAACGCTCGCGGCCGCGGCGCAAGCGTCCCCGGGCCTGGTCGGCGTAGCCGCGGAGCGCGTATTCCAGGAGCTCTCGCTCCTGCTTTCGAGCGGGCGGCCACGGGTCGGGCTGGAGCTCGTCGCCCGGACCGGGGCCGAAGAGGAGGTGCTGCCGGAGCTCACCGCGCTTCGCGGGGTGGAGCAGACCCGTTACCACCACCTTGACGCCCATGGCCACACGCTCGAGGTCGTCGAACAGGCCGCCCTGCTCGAAGGCGACCCCGGGGAAGCTGCCGGCGACCGGTCGGCCGAGGTCGTCGAAATGCTCAATGAGCCCCTTGCCGACGGCCTTACCCGCGGGGCGGCGCTGCGCTGGGCGGCGCTGCTGCACGACATAGCCAAGCCGCTGACGAGGGTGGTCTCCGACGAGGGCCGGGTGGGCTTCCCGGGTCATGACCGCGAGGGTGCCCGCATGGCGCGGGAGATCCTCGGTCGCCTGCGCGCCAGCGACCGCCTGGCCGGCTACGTCGCGGCGATCACCGGGGCCCACCTGCTCCTCGGCTTTCTCGTCCACCAGCAGCCGATCGACGCCGGCACGCGGTTCGACTACCTGTCCGCCTGCGACCCCGTGGAAGTCGACGTCACGCTGCTCTCCGTCGCCGACCGCCTGGCGACGCGGGGACGCAAGGCCGACGAGGCCATCGCCGCCCACATGGCGGTGGCAACCCCGATGCTCCTCGCCGCCCTCGATTGGAGGCGCGACGGACGCCCGTCATCGCCCATCCCCGGCGACGAGCTGGCGGGTGAGCTGGGAATTGAGCCCGGGCCGCAGCTCGGGGAGCTGCTCCGGGGAGTCGAGCGCGCCGTCTACACCGGCGAGGTGCAGGGCCGCGGGGACGCTGTCACCTGGGCGAGGTCTGCGCTGACGGCCGGTTAGGCGTCGCGGGCGAGAAGTTCGATAGCGCGGCGGCAGACGCGCGTGGCGTCCGCGACGGTGCCGTAGTCGACGTTCTCGGCGGTGTCGGTAGGCCAGTGGTAGTTGGCAGGCGCCTTTAACTCGGTGATTGATCCGAGCATGACGGTCGGGTAGCCGGCCTTCATCGAGATAAGCCCGTCGGTCGCGTTGCGGAAGCGCAGGCCCCGGACCAGCTCCACGCCCTCGTCTCTGGCCGCCCGGGAGACGAGGTCCTTGAACGCCTCCGGATAGTCGCGCATCACCAGCATCCCTTCGCCTTCCAGCTCCATCAGGGTTGGAGAGCCGACCGTGTCCACGCAGATGAAGCTGGTGGATTCGCGATCGAGCCCGGGGAAGTGCCTGCGTCCAAAGGCCTGCATTCCCTCCATGAAGGACTCCTCGGAACCTGTTGACACCAGCAGCACCCGTATCCCGCTAACCGGCTGCGCCTGCAGGGATGAGGCAAGCCCGAGGACCACCGCCACGCCGCTCAGGTTGTCGTTGGCTCCGGGGACGACCGACCGGGACCCGATCTCCGAGAAGACGGCTGCGGCACCCAGGGAGAGGATCGAGCCGATCCGCCGCAGTAGCCCGCTTCCGGTGAGGCCGGCGAGGAAGACGGCCAGCGGGCCGGCAAAGACAGGGAACATCACCGGCGGCGTCGTATCGGCCTTCTCGAGCGACCCGGGGAAGCGCCGGCCGAAGAACTCGGGCACGGCGGGAGAGAAGAGCAGGCTCCAGTGGGCGGCATCGTGATGGGCCACTACGACGACGGTTCGGTCAGCGTTCGGGTCGCCGGCTTCGGCTACCACGTTCCAGGTCGGGCGCTTTGGCAGCAGCCGGCGGAAGAGCTTCGGGCCCCCGCTGATGTCGTCGGCGACCAGGGCGGCCATCGAACTCCCGGCCAGCAGCCACGCCATGCGGCTCGTGGTCAGCGAGGCAAGCCCGGCGACGAGCGTCATCAGGCCCAGCGGCCACCAGTAGCTCCCGTGCGCGCTCTCCCGTTCGACCACCGCCGGAGCACCCATGGCGTCGAGTTGCGACGCGATCCAGCGGGCCGCCCGGTGCTCACCATCGGAGGCCGACTCCCGGTCGAACGAGGCCAGTTGGCCGATAGCCTCGCGCGCCTGCGCCTCAAGCCTTTCCCGGTCGTCTGCGGCCACGCAGGCAGCCTAGAGACCGGCGAGCCGGCCGGCCCTTAGGATGCGAGTCATGGATGCCCAGCCCGACTGCCTCTTCTGCAAGATCGTCGCGGGGGAACTCCCCGCGCGGATCGTTGCCGAGGACGAGCTGACGGTCAGCTTCATGGACATCAGTCCGGCTACCCGCGGCCACGCTCTCGTCGTGCCCCGCCGCCACACCGAGGACCTCTACTCGATCGACAGGGAGGACCTGGAGGCATGCATGAACAGTGCTCAGGAGCTGGCCGTGCGCGCGCGCGACCTCCTGGGGGCCGACGGCGTGAACCTGTTGAATTCCTGCCGCCCCGATGCGTGGCAGACGGTCTTCCACTTCCACGTCCACGTGATTCCGCGCTATCAGGGCGACCCGCTGAAGCTGCCGTGGGTGCCGCACGCCGGCGATGAGAGCGAAATCGAAGCGGCGGCAGCTGGATACCGGGGTGAGTGATGGGATCGCCGGTCACCATTCGCGACGAAGGGCCCCTCCGGGTCCTTACGATCGACAACCCGCCGCTCAACCTGTTCGACCAGGCGATGTTCGGCGCCCTTGGGGAGGAGCTTGGGGAGTGCGCGGCGGACCCGCCGCGGGCGCTCCTGATCCGGGCCGAGGGCGAGGTGGTGAGCGGCGGGGTCGATGTCCACGAGTTCGACGGCCTCGCCTCGCTGGACGCGGCTGATCTCTGGCGGCAGCTGATCGGCACCGTGCGCTCGATCGAGGCGATGCCCTGCCCGACGGTCTTTGCCGCGCACGCCCTTTGCCTGACCGCTGCCTTCGAGGTCTCCCTTGGCTGCGACCTCCTCGTCGCCGCCGAGTCGGCCCGATTTGGGCTCGTGGAGCGGGTTGTGGGCCTGACACCGTCGATGGGAGGTACCCAGCGGATCGCCGAGCGCGCGGGGCCGGCAAGGGCACGGGAGCTGGTGATGACCGGACGCCTGTACAGCGCTTCGGAGCTGGAGGCCTGGAATGTGGTCAACCGGGTCTGGCCCGACGACCGCTTCGATGAGAAGGCGATGGCGCTCGCGACCGACCTTGCCAACGGCCCGACAAGGGCCCACCTGGTGACCCGCGAGATAGCGCGGCTGGCTGCGCGCGAGGGTGTCGATGCGGCAGACGAGGCCACGCCGGCCCTCTCCTCGACCCTGTTCGAGACCGAGGACCTGAAAGGGGCGGTCCGCTCATTCCTGGAGGAGGGACCCGGAAAGGCCTCGTTCGAGGGCCGCTGAGGCTTCAAGGCGGGATTATCGCTGCAGTACCGGGGGTCTCAGCGCCCGTAATGGCAACGTTTGCCGGAGCCTTTCGCCCGAACCGCAACAAATTGCCGTGTGGTTGTGTTCAATGTAGGTAATGCGCAAGCTAATTCCGTCGGCTGCGGTTCTCTCCGTCGCCGCTCTCCTCACCCTCAGCGCCTCCGCGAGCGCCGAATTCATCGAAGTCGGCAAGTTCGACTCCGCCGTCAAGCCGGGCTGCCCGGGCACCCCGTGCTTTGCGATCAGCCGCACGACCGGCTTCCAGGCGCGGGCCGGCAACACGACGACCCCGATGGCGGTCACAAAGTCCGGCCGGATCGTCGCCTGGACCGTCTCGCTGGGCAAGCCGAACAGCAAGCAGATCGACTTTTTCGACTCAAAGCTCGGTGGCGTCTCGCAGGCCCAGATAACCGTCCTGCAGCGCAGCTCCGATAGGAAGAAGAAGACCACCTACACCGTGGTTGCGCAGGGCGAGGCGGCGAAGCTCGAGCCTTACTTCGGACGGACGGCGACCTTCGCGTTGCGCCGCTCGATCGCGGTCAAGAAGAACCAGGTGATCGGCCTCACCGTCCCTACCTGGGCTCCCGCGCTCGCCACCGGGCAGGCCAGCGAGGTCTCCTGGCGCGCGGCCCGCACCAAGGCTCAGTGCGAAGACACCCAGGTCCAGACCGCGCAGGGCGAGGTCAAGGATTCCGCTGCCTACGACTGCCTCTACAAGACCGCCCGGCTTACCTACAGCGCGACGATAGTCGCCACGCCCCCCCGGCGATAAGGGTCACTCAGGCGTAATTCCGCCGGTGTTGGGAGCGGCTCCGCCGCCCCCACCTCCGCCGGTTCCTCCGCCGGTCCCCCCGGTTCCACCACCCGTGGTGCCGCCGGTGTCAGTGCCGCCGGTTCCACCGGTGCCGGTGCCGGTATCGGTGCCGTCGTCGGGAGTCGTGGTCGTGGTCGTGGTTGGCGTGGTCACGCCACCGGCAGCGCTGTCGGCGTCCTCGGGCGGCAGGAGCGCCGGAGTCGAGGCCGGAACCTCGTCGTAGGGACGGCTGTCTCCGCCGCAGGCGCTCAGCCCGACGGCAGTGCAGAGAGCCACAGCGGCAACTGCGGCTACGTGGATCTTGGGCATGCGACGAGCCTAGCGGCTGGTCAGCCCAGGGGCGCCATGCGCCGCCCGCAGGTCGGGCAGTCGTTCAGGTCGCGCTGGGCCATCGATTCACACCAGTTGCAGAAGCGCAGGTTCTCCACGGCCCAGGGAAGCTTCGAATCCGAGGGAGCGAGGGGCAGCACCTCACCGACAACCTCCATCGGCTCTTCGGTGCGCTCGTCGAGGTAGACGGTGCCGGGCTTGGCTTCGAGGATTACCTCGTCGCCGCTGGAGGGATCGCGGAGCCGGAATCGCTGGCCTTCAGACATGGCCGAAGCGTACCGCGATCGCCGGGCGGTCGCCTTGTTGGGAGGGCACGTAGGGAGCGAGCCCGGGCGGCGCCCGCAAGGGTGCTCCAGTCCTGCGATACAGGTAGGATTCGGCACTGATGGCCACGGCCCGGAACACTCACAGGCGCTTCATGGTCGCTGCGGGCGCGGCTGTTGTGGCGGTCCTCGCCGCCAGCGGCTGCACCAACGAGTCGGGTGACCCGAAGAGCGCCAACCTCGTCAACGGGAAGAAGCTCTTCGTCCAAAAGTGCGGCGCCTGCCACCAGCTGCGCAGGGCCGGCACGCAGGGGGTTACCGGCCCCAACCTGGATGCCGCCTTTACCGTCGCCCGGCAGGAGCGCTGGGGTGACAAGGCGGTTGCCGGGGTGGTCTACGGGCAGACGCTCTACCCGGGGATCGGCAACGGGATGCCGGCCAAGCTGGTTACCGGCGACAACGCGCGGGACGTGGCCGCCTACGTGGCGACGGTCGCCTCCAAGCCCGGCAAGGACGTCGGGCTCCTGGCCACCGCCGTCCCCGCTGCCGGGCCGGCCAAGACGGCGGTCGCCAAGAACGGCGTGCTTTCCATCGCCGCCGATCCCAACGGTCTTCTCGCCTACGTCGAGACCAAGGCCGAGGCTCCCGCCGGACCGATCGAGATCGAGATGCCCAACGAGTCGGGCATCGACCACAACGTGGTGATCGAGGGCCTGCCGGTGCGCACCAACATCGTCAAGAACGGCGTCGCCAAGGGATCGGGGACCCTGAAGCCCGGCAGCTTCACCTACTTCTGCTCGGTACCCGGCCATCGCGAGGCGGGCATGGTCGGCAAGCTGACCGTCAAGTAGCCGGGGAGCCGTTCCGGCTCCCCGTCGGGTCCCTGGAAGCTGTCGCCGCCCGGGAGCCGCCTGCCTGAGGGCGCCCTAGAGGGTGCGGACCAGGACGAGGATGACTATCACGGGGATGAAGACCGCGATCGTCCACAGCAGCACGCGAAAGGCGCCGGCCTCCGTGCGCAGCGAGTTCAGGAAAGAGACGAAGCGGCCTTCACCGGCGGCGTCATCACCGCCGGTCCCGTCCTCTCGCTCAGCCACGGCCGGCTAGAGCAGGTAGATCGTCGTGAAGACGACGATCCACATGACGTCGACGAAGTGCCAGTAGATCCCCGGGATCTCGAGGCCGCGATAGTTGTTCTCGTTGAAGCGGCCCTTGAAGATTCGCACCCCGGCGATGAAGAGCAGGATCAGCCCGACGATGACGTGCGCCCCATGGAGCCCGGTTAGCCCGAAGAAGACAGATGCCGAAGCGCTCGTCGACGGGCTGAACCCGATGTGGATGTACTCGTTGATCTGGATGAAGAGGAAGGTCGCCCCGAGCAGGAACGTGGTGACGATGCCGGCCCGCATGCCCAGCTGGTTGCCCCGCTTGGCCGAAACGTCTGTCCAGTGCATCGTCATCGAGGACGAGAGCAGGATCGCGGCGTTCGTGAGGGCGATGAAGACGGGGAGGCCGTCCCCGGGGGGCCACTGGTCGGCTGATACGACGCGGATGAAGAAGTAAGCCGCGAAGAACGCCCCGAAGAGCATGATCTCCGAGATGATGAAGAGGAGGATCCCAAGGACCTCGCGGTGCACTCCCGAGCTGCTGTTGGCCTCCGGCGGGCCGTGGTGATGGTCATCGTGGCTGGCGGTGGCGGGGACTGCGGCGGCTTCCATGGCAGGCTCCTCAGGCCGCGGGGCTCTTGGCGGGTTCGTTGACGACGTGCTCGACGGGGAGGCCCGAGGCCCCCTTGACACGCTCCACGAGATCGGCCCGCAGCCAGCCGGAGCGGGTCGACGGGTAGGTCGAGATGACGACGTCGTCGATCTCGAAGTAGGCAAGGGCGTTCATGGCTGCCGTGTACGGGTCGGGATCCCCGACCATGCCGGCGGCCTGGAGGTCGGCGGCGCGGGCGCGGTCGACGACCTGGCCGAGCCGTGCCCGGGCCTGCTGGCGGTCGCGGCCGTCGCCTCCCTCGGCCGGGACGACGAAGATGAAGAGCCGCTCGCGGCCCGGGCCCTCACGGTCGGCCAAGGCTTTCAGTTCGCCGATGAGGGCGTCGCTGCTCGTCGTCCGGTTCGCCACGACCAGCGAGACGTCGAAGGGGGAGCCTTCGGACGGGTCGACGGTGATGTGCTCGACCGGTACGGAGACCGCCTCGTCGATCCGCTCCACGACGTTGTTCTGGAGCCAGCTCGAGGTGGTGGCCGGGAGCGTCGAGACCAGGATCAGGTCGGGCTCGTGCTCGGCGATCGCGTCCATCGCCGCGGTGTACGGGTCGGGGTCACCCACTTCGCCGATGCAGTCGATGCCCATCTCCCGAAGGACGCCGCGGGCCAGGTCGACGCGGATCCGCGCCGCGTCGAAAACGCTGTCGGCATAGGTGATCGCGCCGTGCGTGGGGTTCTTGCGGGGAACGCAGAGGACGACGCGAACCGGACCCTCCTGGGCCTCTGAGCGGGCGCGCTCGAGCAGGGGCGCCCCCGCGAGGGTCTCGTTGGCGATCACGAGGATGGTCTTCATGGTCAGGCGCTGTCCTCGCCGTCGGGTTCATCGCCGGAGTCCTCTCCACCCCCGGCCGAAGCCACCGAGGCTCCCACCCCGGCGGGCACCGCTGCCGCCGGTTCGGGTTCCTTGAAGACCGCGTGTACCGCTCCCGGCACCCCGTACTCGTAGGGGCCGCCGACGATCGATGGGATCGAGTCGAAGTTGAAGATCGGTGGCGGCGAGGAGACCTGCCACTCGACGGTGAGGGCGCGCCAGGGGTTGGAGACCGCGGTGGGGCCCGAGCGCCACGAGACGATCATGTTGTAGAGGAAGATCAGGGTCGAGAGCCCGAGCGCGAACGACGCCAGCGAGATGATGATGTTCCAGGTGGCGAACTCCTGGGCGTAGTCGGCGACGCGACGCGGCATTCCCTGAACGCCGATGAGGTGCATCGGAGCGAAGGTGATGTTGAAGGCCACGAAGGTGATCCAGAAGTGGAGCTTCCCGAGCTTCTCGTTGTACATGTGGCCGGTCATCTTGGGGAACCAGTAGTAGATACCCGCGAAGATCGTGAACAGGGAGCCGCCGAAGAGCACATAGTGGATGTGGGCGACGATGAAGTAGGTGTCGCTGACGTGGATGTCCAGCGGGACCATTGCGAGCATCACGCCGGATATGCCGCCGATAGTGAACATGGTGATGAAGCCCAGCGACCAGAGCATCGGCGTGTCGAGCTTGAGCACGCCCCTCCACATCGTTCCCAGCCAGGAGAAGATCTTGATCCCGGTTGGAATGGCGATGATCGCCGTGGTGATCATCATCGGTATTCGTATCCAGTCGGCCATGCCCGAGACGAACATGTGGTGGGCCCAGACCGTGAACCCGAGCAGGACGATCGCCAGCAGCGAGAAGGCCATCATTCGGTAGCCGAAGATCGGCTTTCGGGACCGGTTGGCCAGGATCTCGCTGACTATCCCGAACCCGGGCAGCATCATGATGTAGACCGCAGGGTGCGAGTAGAACCAGAAGATGTGCTGGTACATCAAGATGTCGCCGCCCTTGGCGACGTTGAAGAAGTTGAAGCCCAGCGCCCGGTCGAGCAGGACCATGAACTGCGAGGCGGCGATGAACGGCGTGGCGATCACGACGAGCAGCGAAGTCGCGAAGTTGGCCCAGACCAGCAGGGGCATCCGGAAGAAGGTCATTCCGGGGGCCCGCATCGTGATGATCGTGACCAGGAAGTTGAGCGCGGTGGCGATCGACGATGCGCCGGCGAACTGCACGGCGATGGTGAAGAAGAGCTGCCCGGTTGGCGCACTGGTCGATAGAGGCGCGTAGGCGGTCCAGCCGCTGGCGAACGAGCCGCCGGGGGCGAAGAACGAGAGCAGCATCATCACGCCGGCGACCGGGAGCATCCAGAAGGAGAGGGCGTTGAGGCGCGGGAAGGCCATGTCCGGCGCGCCGATCATCAGCGGGATGACGTAGTTGGCGATCCCGGCGAAGACCGGGATGACGAAGAGGAAGATCAGCAGGGTCGCGTGGACCGAAAAGACGCCGTTGTAGGTGTTGGGGTCGACGAACTGGCGCCCGGGGGCGGCCAGCTCGGCGCGGATCAGCATGGCCATCAGGCCGCCGACGAACATGAAGAAGAACGAAACGCAGATGTACTGGATGCCGATGACCTTGTGGTCGGTATTGACCTTGAAGTAGTCCTTCCAGCTGGTCGCGCCGTGGTCGGAGTGGTCGTCGGTCACCTGCTTGCCGCGGGCCCAGCGCAGCCAGTAGTCGAAGCAGCCGATCCCGCCCAGGAAGAAGAAGGGCACCATCAGCAGGCCGATGGTGAGGATCGCGGTGCCGTCGTAGACGGGGTCGAGGCCGAAGGCGGCGCGCAGGCCGATGCTGAGCCCGAAGGTAATGGCGATCCCGAGGATCACCATCCACGTTGCGCGGTACCAGCCTGGTTGACGGAGCTTGGCGGCCATCTCTTTCCTAACCCTTTCCCTGTGCGTCATCGTAGATGTAGTTGACGAGCTCGTCGATCTCCTTTGGGGTGAGCGTCTCGCCGTAATTGGCCGGCATGATGCCCTGTGCGTATCCCTTGGTGATCTCCGCGTTCGGGTTGACGATCATCTCGCGGATCGCCGCCTTGTCGGGTTTCTCGGCGCCGAGCTCCTCGCTGAGGTTCGGCCCGGTGTTCCCCTTGGTACCGGCGGCGTTGAGCACATGGCAGGCGCCGCAGGCGGTCGCACCGACGCTGGGGTTGCCGGCCACGAACAGCTCCTTGGCACTCAACCCGGCGCCTTCTTCGCCGCCTCCGGCAGCCGGCGCGGCGGCGCGGCCCTGGCGGGCGACCCATGCGGCGTACTTCTCCTTGGTCAGGACGGTGACGTTCTGGCGCATGTAAGCGTGGCCCAGGCCGCAGAGCTCGGCACAGACGACATCGAAGTTGCCGGTGCGGGTGGGGGTGAGCGAGTAGGAGGTGGTGATGCCCGGTACCGCGTCGACCTTGAGCCGCCACTGCGGTACCCAGAAGTCATGGATCACGTCGCGCGAGCGCACCTTGAAGGTGACCGGCTCCCCAACCGGAACCACTAGGCGGTTGCTCTTGATCTTCTTTCCGCCCTCGTTTGTCTCGAAGCTCCAGGCGAACTGGACGCCGGTCACGTTCACGACCCGGGTTCCCTTGGCGGGGGCGGCCTGGATATCGAGGAGGAGGACCGCGGCGTAGGCGCACAGGGCGGCGATGATCACGGTCGGGACGGCGGTCCAGATGACCTCGAGCTTGGCGTTGCCGTGGATCGGCGGGCCGTCCAGCTCTTCCTCGCCAGGGCGCTGGCGCCAGCGCCAGACGCTGAACAGGAGAACGCCGGTGACGATCACGAAGACCGGGATAGACACGATCAGGAGGACGTCCCAGAAGGTGTCGATCTCGTTGGAAACGTTGGAGCCGGCCACCGGGAACCAGTCGATGAGCAGGAAGATGGCGATCAGGATCGCCGACGAGACGATCATCAGGGCGATCAGAACCGCCCACTCCTTGCCGGTCGGCCCTCCCCGGTTGGAACTCTCTGTCATCGCCGGCGAACATTACCGGTCGGAAGGGACCAAAAGCAGGGTCCTTGGCGCCTCGCCGCGCCCACGCGGCGACCGGCGCCGCGCGTCTCTCAGGCCACGCGGGCGAGTTCCGCGCTGCCGGCGGCCGTGCGCGCCCTCGGGTGGGCGCGGAATTCCGACGGTGAGCAGCCGTGGCGCCGACGGAAGGCCTTTGCGAACTGGGCCGGCTGCCGGTACCCGACGGCGTCGGCCACCTCCCTGACCGGAAGGTCGGTGTCGGCCAGCAGCTCGGCGGCGCGGTCCATCCGGTAGTTGGTCAGGTAAGTGCGGAAGCTGGTGTGGCCGACCTCGTCAAAGGCCCGCTGGAGCTGGCGGCGCGAAGAGGCCACGCGCCTTGCAATGTCCTCCAGGACGAGCTCGCTGGAGTACTCCTCGGCGATGATCTCGGCCACCTCGGCGTACAGGGCCCGTCGCAACCGTGTTGTCGAGAGCCTCTGCATCGTGTCCTGAATACGCGCAAGCGGGGCCCTTGGGATTACCGCGCCGGGAAGGGGTGGATCAGGCAGCCCGGACCGGCTAGGTTGTTACAAAACGCACAAGGAGGGTCAAATGCAGGTCTCTCAGGCGATGAGCGAAGTGGTCGTAACGGTCGGACCCCAGCACACCCTGCAGGATGCTGCCCGGCTGATGGCCGCCAGCAACGTCGGGGCTGCTGTCGTCCTGGACCCCGAGCTGCCGGGGGCGGGAATCATCAGCGAGCGGGACATAAGCAGTTCGGTGGGAGCCGGGGAGAAGCCGGCCGAGGAGAGCGTGGCGGGGCACATGGCGTCGAATGTCGTCTACGCCGACTCGGCCTGGTCGCTCGAGAAGGCCGCCGAGACGATGGTCAACCACGGCTTCCGGCACCTCGTGGTCCTCGACGGTTCGGCCACGGCCGGCGTCATCTCGATGCGTGACATCGTCAGGGCGTGGGTGAGCGACGGTGCCACCTGCGACCTGCCGGCCGTCGAGCTGGCCGGAGGCTGAGGCGGCGCGCCCCGGCGTCGCTCAGTCGTGGTGGGCGGGCAGGTCCCGGTATTCCCGGGCGGCCGCGACGATCCAGCGGATCAGGACGAAAAGCAGGAGCACCACGCCGATCCCTGAGAGGAACCAGAGCCCGACGAGGCCCATGAGGACCAGGGCGAGTGCGAGCGCGATGAGGACCGGCTGGACGCTCGGGCCGGGGAGGTGAATCCGGTCTCCGACGGGGGGCGGTGACTTCTCCGGGCGGCTCATGCGATGTAGAGCGCGGCGGCGACGAAGGAGAGACCGAACAGCACGAAGCCCAGGGCGGTGATGATCAGGCCGGTGCGAATGTTCTTCTTGGCAAGGTTCTTGTCCATGGTTCAGCTCACAGCTGGGCGTCCGCCACCATAGCGGCGAAAAGAGCGGCCAGGTAGACGAGCGAGAAGAGGTAGAGGCGCAGCGCCGCCTTGCGGTCGGCCCGGCGCTTGAGGTTCCATGCGAGGCCGATCAGCGTCAGCCCGAGGAGCATCGAAGGCACGAGATAGACAAGCCCCACGGCACCGACGCAGAAGGGCAACTGGGTGACCGCGTAGAGAAGGACCGAGTAGAGGAGGATCTGCCGCCGGGTCTCCGCCTCTCCCCGTACGACCGGGAGCATCGGGACGCCCACCTTCTCGTACTCGCCCTTCATGAGCAGGCTCAGTGCCCAGAAGTGCGGGGGAGTCCAGAAGAAGACGATGAAGAAGAGGATCACGGCGAGGCCGTTGATCGAGCCGGTAACCGCGGCCCAGCCGACCAGCGGAGGGATCGCCCCGGCGGCGCCGCCCCAGACGATGTTCTGCCAGGTGTTGCGCTTGAGCAGCATCGTGTAGCCGATGCTGTAACCCAGGAAGCCGGCGAGCGAGAGGGCCGCGGCCAGCGGGTTGACCAGGAGCGCCAGCCAGGCGACGGAGACGACCCCGAGGACGATCCCGAAGGTGAGGGCGGCACGGGGAGAGATCCGGCCCGCAGCGACCGGGCGGTCGGCGGTGCGCTCCATCCTGGCGTCGATGTCCCGGTCGTACCAGTGGTTGATCGCTCCCGAGCCGCCGGCGGAGAGGGCTCCGCCGATGAGCGTGGCGATCACCAGGGCGACCGTTGGCGAGCCGGCGATGAACATCGCGCAGACCGTGGTGAAGAGCAGCAGGCTCTGAACCCGCGGCTTGGTGAGGGCGACGTAGTCGCGCACGACCTGGCGGGCTGCCAGGGCGGCGGGACTGGCTACTGCGGTGGCGCGCGAAGCTTCCATCCGGGATCAGGCCGGGGTCGCTGCTTCCTCGGTGCGCCGGTCCTGGCGCTCGATCTGGCGCCGGATGTCCTTCATCGGCTCGACCGACCGCACGCGCGGCACGGTGTCGAAGTTGTTGCGTGGAGGCGGCGACGGCGTGAACCACTCCAGGGTGTTGGCCTTCCACGGGTCGGGACCGGCTTTGGCGCCCGAGCGCACGCTGACCACGATGTTGATGATCGTCAGCAGGATCCCGACGGCGAGGATGAAGGAGCCGATCGTGGAGATCAGGTTGTAGATCTCGAGGTTGCCTACGTCGGCGTACTCGTAGACGCGTCTTGGCATTCCGCTCAGTCCGGCCGAGTGCTGGATCAGGAAGGTGACCCAGAAACCGATCATGATCGTCCAGAAGCTCATTTTGCCCAGGCGCTCTCCGAGCATCCGGCCGCTGAACTTCGGGAACCAGAAGTAGAGGCCCGCGAGGATCCCGAACACCGCCCCGCCGACGATCGTGTAGTGGAAGTGGGCGACCACGAAATAGGTGTCGTGGAGCTGCCAGTCGACCGGGAAGACCGCCAGGAAGACACCGGTGATCCCGCCGAGCAGGAAGGTGAACAGGAAGCCGATCGAGAAGAGCGTGGGAACGGTGAACTCGATCGTGCCGCGCCAGAGCGTGAAGGCCCAGTTGAAGATCTTCACGCCGGTAGGGATGGCGATCAGGAAGGTTCCCATCATGAACAGGATCAGCACCGCGTAGGGGAGCGGGGTGGTGAACATGTGGTGGGCCCAGACCAGGGTCCCGATGACCGCGATGCCGAGCGTGGCGGCGACGATCGCCCGGTAGCCGAAGATCGGCTTGCGCGCGAAGACCGGGAGTATCTCGGAGATCATCCCGAAGGCGGGCAGGACCAGGATGTAGACCTCGGGGTGGCCGAAGAACCAGAAGAGGTGCTGCCAGAGCATCGGCGAGCCGCCGTTGCTGGGGTCGAAGAAATGGGTGCCGAACTGCCGGTCGGTCAGCAGCATGGTCACGGCGCCGGCGATCACGGGCAGCGCGATGATCAGGAGGATCGACTGGGTGAGCATCGTCCAGACGAAGAGCGGCACGCGGCTCCAGGTCATGCCGGGCGCCCTCATGTTGGCGATGGTCACGAAGATGTTCAGGGCGCCGATGAAGGAGGAGATGCCGGTGAGGTGGATCAGGAAGATCCAGGCGTCGACGCCGTTGGTCGGCGAGTAGGCGGTCTCGGAGAGCGGCGCGTAACAGGTCCAGCCGCACTCGGCCGGGCTGTAGAGGAGCGACCCGTAGAAGACCACTCCGCCGGCGACCAGGAGCCAGAAAGAGAGGGCGTTGAGCTTGGGGAAGGCCATGTCCCGGGCGCCGATCATCAGCGGGACGAGGTAATTCGCGAACCCGGCGATCATCGGGATCAGGAACAGGAAGACCATGGTCGTCCCGTGCATCGTGAAGAGGGCGTTGTAGGTCTGGGGGGTGATAAGCGTGCTGTCCGCCTGGGCCAGCTGGAGCCTGATCACCAGTGCCTCCACGCCGCCGACGACGAAGAAGAGCCAGCCGGCGGCCATGTACATGATCCCGATCTTCTTGTGGTCGGTGGTGGTCAGCCAGGAGAGCCAGCCGCTGGGCTGCGGGTTGGCGTTGTGGGCGATGATCTCCGGAACGGGAGCCGGTTCCGTGCGGGTCGGAGCGGTGGTCGGTGCGGTGGTCATCGGTTTCCCTTTCCTCCTACTTTCCTGCCGAGGCCTTCACTGCGAGGTTGCGGGCCCGCGCCGCCTGGTCGTCGGCATTTCGGATCTCGGCCCGCTGCGCGTCGTACCAGGCCTTGAACTTCGCCGGTGGCAAGGCGCGGACCTGGGCAACCATGTTGGCGTGGTTGCGCCCGCAAAGCTCGGCGCACTGGCCCTTGTAGACGCCAGGCTCCTTGATGTTGAACCAGGTGTAGTTCACGTATCCGGGCACCGCGTCGAACTTGCCGCCGAGCTTGGGGATCCACCAGGAGTGCTGGACATCCTGGGCGTAGATGCGCAGGGCGACGGTGGCTCCGGTCGGGACGACCATCTCCTCGTAGGAGAAGACGTTGTTGAGGTTGTTGGTGTCGCCGTCGGGGTAGGTGTAGCGCCAGACGTACTGGAGGCCGTTGACGTCGATCTGGTAGACGCGACCGTTCTCGGGGAGCTTCTGGCGGCCGTCGGCGGCCGGGATCACCTTGCTGGTCAGGGGGAGCGACCGGGCGTCTGAGCTGGGGGGCTCGTAGATGCCGCCGAGCTTGATGAAGGTGACGACGGAGATGAGGACGAGGATCAGCGCAGCGCCCACGGTCCAGGAGACCTCGAGCTTGTTGTTCCCGTGGATCTGGGAGGCGACGCCGCCCCGGCTGGCCCGGTACTTGACGAGCGTGTAGATCAGCAGCCCACAGACCCCGATGAAGACGATCAGGGCCAGCACGCCGATCAGCAGGTAGAGCGAGCGGATGCCCTCGGCGTTGGGGGTGCCGCCGCCGGACTCGGGCGCGACGATTCCGGCGCTCGCCCCTCCCACAGGGATGGAGAGGAAGGCCGCCACTGCGACGGAGGCGACGATCGGAACGCGGCTGCTCAGGCGTCGGAGGGGAGCTGGCACGGGACGAAGAATCCTACCGGGGATCCGGACGCAGGGAGGCGCGGCTCAGCGCCCAGTAAAGGAGGCGGGGCGCTTCTGCGTGAAGGCGCTCACGCCCTCCACGAAGTCGGCGCTGCCTGCCACCTCCTGCTGGACGGCAGCCTCGAACTCGAGCTGGTCTTCGACCGCGCCGAAGAGCCACCGGTTGGTCTGGCGCTTGGAGCCGGCGTAGGACCGGGTGGGCCCCTCGGCCAGGCGGCCCGCGATTGCCACGGTCTCCTCGCGCAGGCGCTCGTCCGGGAAGACCCCGTTGATCAGCCCCCAGTTATCGGCCTTTTCGGCCCCTACGCGCTCTCCGAGCATCGCCATTTCGGTGGCGCGGGCCTGGCCGACACGGGCCGGGACGAAGGCCGATGAGCCCCCGTCGGGGACCAGCCCGATGTTGACGAAGGCGAGCAGGAAGTAGGCGTCGGCCGAGGCGTAGACGAGGTCGGCGCTGAGGGCGAGGGAGAGCCCGACCCCGACTGCGCCGCCGCGGACGGCGGCGACCACCGGACGAGGCAGCTCCCTGAAGCCGAGGATCACTGGGTGATATCGCTCACGCAGCGACCTCTGGAGGTCGGGCTTGCCATCGTCGGTCACGAACGCGTCGCCGACCTCGGTCAGGTCGGCGCCGGAGCAGAACGACCGCCCCGCCCCGGTCAGCAGGACCGACCGGAGCGTCTCGTCGGCCGAGATCGCCTCGAGCGAGGCCAGCAGGTCCGAGGTCAGCGCGGCGTTCCAGGCGTTGAGCTTCGCCGGGCGGTTGAGCTCGATCCGGGCGATCCCACCGGAACGGCCCAGGTTCACGGTCTCGAGGTCGAGGATCGGTTCGAAGTCGGTCATGGCGGCGGATCCTACGTCCCGCCGGTCTCCGGTGACGCCCGGCATAGACTCGGCCCGTGAGCGACGAGATCCCGGTCATCGGCATCTGCGCGGCGGTGGAGCGCGCGCGCTGGACGGTCTGGGACCAGATGGCTGCGCTCGCCCCGCTCGATTACGTGGATGCGGTCCGCCGCGCCGGGGGTGTCGCCGTCCTCCTGACACCTGACCTTCGGGTAACTGAGGCGCCCGACCTCCTCCTCGCCCGGGTCGATGGGCTGCTGGTTGCCGGCGGGAGCGACATCGACCCTTCCACCTACGGCGCCCGGCGCGACAGCCAGACGGGCGAAACCAACCTCGAGCGCGACCTGTTCGAGATCGCACTCGCCCGGCGTGCGGTCGAGCGGGACATGCCGGTGCTCGGGGTCTGCCGGGGGATGCAGGTGCTGAACATCGCCTTCGGGGGGACGCTCGTGCAGCACCTGCCTGACCGCTACGGCCACGAGGGCCACCGGCCCAACCCCGGCTCCTTCGCCGGCAGCGAGCACGGGGTGCGCCTCGAGGAAGGGTCTCTCGCGGCAAGCGTGGCCGGCGAGCAGGAGCATTCGACCCTCCAGCACCACCACCAGGGCGTCGAACGTGTGGGCGACGGGCTGGTGACGACCGGGTGGGCGGCGGATGACGGGTTGCCGGAGGCTCTCGAGATGCCCGACCGCCGCTTCGTGCTCGGGGTCCAGTGGCACCCGGAGGCCGATCCCGAGAGTCCGTTCATCGGCGCGCTGGTCCAGGCCTGCAGCTAGCCGAGCAGTCCGTTGTCGGCCAGCCAGTCCCCGGTGCGGTTCATTCCCTCGTCCAGTCCCACGCGAGGCTCCCACCCAAGGAGGTCCCGGGCGCGCCGGTTCGGGTAGGCGGCCTGTCGCGAGATGTACCTGATCGCCTCGCGGCTGACCGTCGGCGGCCTGCCGGTCATGCGGGCGACGAGCTCGGATCCGGCGGCGGCCAGCTGGACCAGCGGGAGCGGGGCGGTACGGACCGGGCCCTTTCCGAGCATCGACGAGTACCGATTGAAGAACTCCGATGCGGTCACCTGCTCCCCGTCCCAGACCGCCATGGCGAGCCCCTCGACCCCCGGAGCTGAGGTGGCGGCGACGATCGCATCGACGAGGTCGTCGATGTAGATGAGGGTCATGATCCCGTCGCCGCTTCCGGGGAGGGCGAAGGTTCCGCTGCGAATCGCCTCGACCGGCCGGATGGTCCACGGGACCGAGCCCGGTCCGTATACGTCTCCGGGCCGGATCACGACCGCGCCGCGCCCGCGGGCCAGGTAGTCCGAAGCGCCCTTGGTGTCCGCGTACGGGCCGCCGCAGCTGCGCAGCGGCGCGCCCTCGTCCAGGTCCCTGCTGAATTCGTAACCCCAGCCGGCGACCGAGGCGAGGTGGACGACCCGTCCCACCCCCGAGGCCTCGGCGGCGTCGAGGACGGAGAGCGTGCCGCGCACGTTTGCCTCGATGAACTCCTCCATCTGCCCCCAGTCGCCGACCAGCGCAGCCGTGTTGACCACGGCGTCGCACCCGGCGAAAGCATCTTCGAGGCTCTTCGTGGACCGGATGTCGGCGGCGACGAATCTCGCGCCGTGGGCCTCGACCAGCGGCCGGGCTTCCTCGCGAAGGTCCACGCCGACCACGCCGGCGCCTTCATCGGCCAGCCGGCGGCATACGGCGCCGCCGATGAACCCGCCGGCGCCGGTGACGGCAATCAAACGTTCCCCGCTCATGCAGTCCCGAATCTATAATCCGCAGCCGTGCGACTGTCGAAACTCCTGCGGGCGTCGGCTATGGCGCTCGTCGGTGCCGGCGTCGCCGCGCCTCTCCTGCGCAAGAAGCTCCCGATCCCCAAGCCGGTGGTTCTCGGGCTGGCGTGGAGTGCCCCGGCGGCAGCCTGCGTGGTGGCTCCGCGCTCTCCGAAGAGGGACCTCGCGGTGGTCATGCTCCAGATGATGGCCTACCTGGCCAGCTACGAGATGCCCAACGACGATCCCGAGGAGCTTGAGCGCAGGGCTCATGTCGACTACCCGGTGAGTATCGACCGCGCCATCGGTTTGGGAGAGCTGCCGGGGGTTCGGCTGCAGCGAGCCTTTGCCGATCCCGGGCGCGAGTTCC
>JAUMBN010000016.1:0-17424 GCA_032119675.1 Solirubrobacteraceae bacterium
GACGACGGAGAGGATCTCCCCCTCGACCAGCGCCTGCTCGAGCTCGCGACGCTGCTGGGGCGTATAGCCGGCCCGGTAGGCGGCCACCCGCCCGGCGAGCTCGCGGTGGCCGCGCCGGGAGAGCTCGTCGGCGGCCATCCGCGCGACCAGCTCGACCCCCTTGCGTGACTTCATGAAGCAGATCGAACGGGCGCCCTGGGCGGTCAGCGTCGCGACCATCTCCGCCGCTTCGGCCAGCGGGCTGCGGCGCAGCTGGAGAGCCTCGTCCTCCACCGGGGGGTTCCAGATCGCGATCTCGCGGCTCGATCCGGGTGAGCCGTCCTCGCCGACCGCCCGCACCGGATCGAGCCCGGTGAGCCTCTCGGCCAGCTCCACCGGGTTGGCGATGGTGGCCGAGGCGAGCAGGAAGCGGGGCGACGTGCCGTAGGCCGCGGCGATCCGCCGCAGCCGCCGCAGGACGTTGGCCACATGCGAGCCGAAGACCCCGCGGTAGACGTGGGCCTCGTCCACCACGACCAGGGCGAGGTTGGCGAACAGGTCTCCCCAGGCCTGGTGGTTGGGCAGGATCCCGACGTGGAGCATGTCCGGGTTGGTGAGGATCAGGTTCGACCGCCGCCGGATCGCCGAGCGCTCCTCGCGGCGGGTGTCGCCGTCGTAGATCGCGGGCCGAACGCGGTCGGTCAGCCCGAAGCGGGCCAGCGAGCGGGCCTGGTCCTGGGCGAGCGCCTTGGTCGGGTAGAGGTAGATCGCCCGGGCGTGCGGGTCACGGCAGAGCACCTCGAGCGTCGGCAGCTGGAAGCAGAGCGACTTGCCCGACGCGGTGCCGGTGGTGACGATGGTCGTCTGCTCCCAGGCGCTCTCCAGGGCCTCGGCCTGGTGGCTGTAGAGCGCCTCGACGCCGGCGGCCCGGAGCCCTTCGGTTACCGCGGGTGCAAGCCCGTCGGGAAGCGCGACGAGCTCGGGCTCGCGGCTGCCCTCGAAGGCCTCGCGGACCAGCCGCCCGTCCTGCCGGCCCGCGTCGAGCATCGCGCTCCAGAGCTCGGTCGATCGGGTAACTGACACCGCGGGGATGCTACGCGGCGCGGCTAACCTCGTCCCGGTGCGTTGTGCCTACGTGGACATGGACGGCACGCTCCTGGGTCCCGGGGGCTGCCTCTTCGCCGGAGCCGACGGCGAGTTCACGCCGCTCGGTGCCCGTGCGATCGAGGTCTGCCTGCGCTCGGATGTCGAGGTGGTCGTGATGTCGGGCCGGCGGCGGGCGGTGGCGGTCGAGGACGCACGGCTCTTCGGCCAGGACTGCTGCATCTTCGAGATCGGCGCCGGGGTGGTCATGGAGGGCGAGACCTACTGGCTGACCGGGGACTGGCAGCCCGACGATCAACGCACGATCCACCAGCAGATCGATGAGAGCGGCGCGCCGGCGCTCCTGCTCGAGGAGTACTCCGGCTGCCTGGAGGTTCATGCGCCGTGGCACACCGGGCGCGAGGTCTCCCACCTGCTCAGGGGGATGGTCGACACCGGAGAGGCCGAGGAGTTCCTCGCCAGCCACGGCCACGGCGACCTCGAGCTGAGCGACAACGGCGCCGTCCGCCGCCGCTCGCCGGCGCTGGCCGAGCTTGAGGAGGTGCACGCCTACCACCTGCGCCCGCGGGGGGTTTCCAAGGCGGCGGCGGTCGCCGCCCACCAGAGGATGCGCGGCTACGAGCCCGAGGACTGCATCGCGGTCGGTGACTCGCGCGAGGACCTGCGCGTGGCCGGGGTCGTCGGCCAGTTCTGGCTGGTGGCCAACGCGCTTGAGCGCGACCCCGACCTGCTTGGCGCCATCGACGGCCTCGAGCATGTACGCGTAGCCGACGAGCCCCATGGCGCCGGCGTCTACGAGGCGATCGTCACCACGCTCAAGGGCGCCTGAACGGGCGCGCCAGGCGCGCTCGCAGCCGGGCCCAGAATCCCGGGCGCACCCCGAAGCGCGCCGGCCCGCTCGGCGGCACCGTGGTGCGTACCAGCGCAACCCAGCCGTCGAGCTCCAGCTCGCCTGAGACCAGGGCGGCCAGGCCACCGGTGACCGGAGCCTCGATTCCGGCGTCGGCCAGGGCACGCGCCAGGAGGGGAACCGAGTCGAGCGCCTCGACGGCCTGCCCGATCCGCGCCGGGATCTCCGCTGCCGGCACGCCCTGGGCCAGCAGCTCGCCGGCCATCCGGTTGCGGCTGCTCGGCGCCAGGGCGGTGGCCACGAGGTCGCCGGTGCCGGCCAGGCCGATCATCGCCTCGGGCCGTGCGCCGTGCGCCTCGGCCAGTCGCCAGACCTCCTGGAAGATGTGCCCGGCCGCCGCGCCCGCGGCGTTGAGGCCCTGCCCGACGGTCGCCCCGGAGGCCAGCGCCGCGGCGTTCTTGGCCGCGCCGGCCAGCTCGACCCCGGCCGGGTCGTCGGAGAGCTCGCAGATGACGCCGCCACGGGTGAAGATTGAGGCGAGCGTGCCGGCCAGCGCGGCGTTCTGCGACGCGGCGACCAGCGCCCCGCCTTCGCGAACCAGCTCGCTGGCGTGGGCCGGCCCGCCGATTACCGCCACCTGCCCCGGCCCGCAGGCGTCGCCGAGAACGGCGGACGGCGTTCGGCCCAGGGGCGGGACCAGGCCCTTGGCCAGCGTCACCGCCGAGGCCTTCGGCGACAGGCCGGCGGCGGGCAGGGTGGCCGCGGCCTCGCCCAGGGAGTGGGCGGGGACCGCGAGGAAGACAATGTCGGCCCGCTCCAGGCCGGCGCCGGCGGCCTCGACCTTCAGCTCGGGTGGCAGCGCGACGCCGGGCAGGTACTCGCGGTTTTCCCGGGCCTCGTCGATCTCCCGGGCCTGTTCGGGGGTGCGGGCCTGGAGCGTTGTCCGCAGGCCGGCGCGGGTGATCAGTACGGCGATGGCGGTGCCGAACGAGCCGGCGCCGATCACCACGGCGCGGCGGGGCTTTCTCGTTTTTTCGGGGGCGGGCACGGGTTCCCTTACACCTTCGCGCGCTTAGAGGTACTCGGCGAGCCTGCGCCCGGCAGCCCTGAGCCGGCTTTTGGTGCCGGCCTCGATCACCGCGTGGAGGTCGAGGATCCGGCGGTCGAGCAGGTCGAGCGCGTCCTCGCCGACCACTGCGTGCGCCGGAACTCCGGCCTGGCGGGCGCGGACCGCCAGCTCGCCCACGGCCTTGCCCTCGAGCGTGGTCGGGTCGAGCCTGCCTTCGCCGACGATGACCGCCCGGGCCGCACGCATCCTGGTGTCGGCGTCGAGCGCGTCGAGGACGAACGCTGCTCCCCCGACCAGCTGCGCGTCGTATGTTGCCCAAAGGGCGCCGGCGAGGCCGCCGGCCGCCCCGGTCATCGCGATGCCGGTCGGGTCGCGGGGGAGCGACCGGGCCTGCGCTTCGAGACGCGCGGTGAGCCGCTTCACCGTCGCGGGATCGGCACCCTTCTGGGGCCCGAAGACGACGGCGGCGTCCTCGAAGGCGGTCTGCGCGTCGCAGCAGACCACGAGCTGCGCTCCCGGGATGCCGCCTGCCGCCTCGATCGCCTCCAGCGCGCCGGCGCCGCCGTCGGTGGTGGCGCTGCCGCCGACGGCGACGATTATCCGCCCGGCGCCGGTGGCCGCCGCCGCGGCGACGAGCTCACCGGCCCCGTACGAGCTGGCCGCCTCGGCGTCGCGCTCCTCCTCGGCGATCAGCGGCAGGCCGATCGCCTGGGCCGTCTCGACGATCGCCGTGCCGTCCTCGGTGATGCCGATCCGGGCGCTCAGCGGGCGCCCGAGGGCGTCGTGGGTCTCGACCTCAATCGCCTCCCCGCCCAGGGCCTCGAGCAGCACGTCCAGCGTTCCCTCACCCCCGTCGGCCAGCGGCATCAGGTCGGTCTCGATTCCCTCGTCGTCCAGGCCCCGGCCTATAGCCCCGGCCACCTCGGTCGAGGAGAGGGTTCCCTTGAAGGAGTCCGGCGCCACGAGCACCGGCCGGCGATCGGCGGCCATCGCCGCCAGCCTATTGGCGCCCTCAGGCGGCGGGTACGGCCGGCGGGGCCGGGCGACCGCGGCAGAGGTCGAAGCCGCTGTCGGCCACCTCGCCGTAGATGGTGTGGAAGGCCCAGCGATAGCCGCGGCTGTAGAGCGTCAGCTCCAGGACACCGAATTCGGCCAGCAGCCGCTCGCTGCCCGGGGTCCATGCCGCGCCGGAGATGTCGAAGAGGTTCTGCCCGCCGGTGCCGACCACGAAGCTGCGGATTCCCGTCAGGTAGTTGAGCCGGCCGCCGGCGTTCATCGGCGCAAAGCGCTCGTACTTGTGGTCGTGGCCGGCCAGGACCATCTCGGCGCCACCTTTCATCAGGGTGCGCCAGAGCGTGCTCATCCGCTGCGAACGGGTCCGGGTCGAGGAGTAGCGGGGGTGGTGCCAGTAGGCGATAGTGCAGCGGGTCGGGTAGCGCTTGAGGTCGTACCGGAGCCAGCGCTCCTGGATCGAGTCCTGCTCGCAGCCGCCGACCTGCGAGCACATCGAGTTGAGCGCGATCAGCCGCCAGCCGCGCAGCGAGGCGCCGTGGAAGCCGCGATCGGGCCGGCCGGCGGCGGCTCCGAAGTAGGCGTAGTAGTCGGCGGCGCCATCCACGTGGTACTCGTGGTTGCCGACGGCGGCGAGGGTCCTGTCCTTGAGCCGTCCCCAGGTGGGCTCGTAGCCGCCCGCGAACTCCTCCGCGGTGCCGTCGAAGTACTGGGTGTCGCCGAGGACCAGGACCTTGTCCGGGTTGAGGCTCTCGGCCAGGCGCGCGGTGGCGGCGTGCTGGCACTCGGTCGGCGTGACCTTCACGCGAGCGTTGCAGGCGATATCCCCCACGGCGACCACGGTGGCGCGGTAGCCGCCGAGGACCGGGTCGGCCTGCCGGGGTGCTGCCTGGCCAAGGGCCGGCGAGGACACGGCGAGGACCAGCCCGAGGGCCAGGGTCGTGGTTATGGCGGTTCGCACCCGGTACATGAGAGCGGCTTGCGGGCCGGAATGCGCCGGCTGGCCCGCGGTTCAGTCCCTGCGGGGGGCGACGGTTCCCCCGCGCAGGCGGCGCAGGATAGCGTCGGAGATGCGGGGATCCAGGTTGTGAAGGTGCTGCAGCAGCCGCACGATCGGCGGGTACCAGAGCGACCTGCGGTCCTCTTCGACGGCCTCGATGATCTTGGCGGCGAGGATCGCCGGGTCCTTTGCCTGGCCGGGCCGGTACCAGTCGGGCATCCGGTCGCGCTCGTGGTCGTGGAGCGAGGTGGTGATCTCCCCGGGGTAGACGGTCGTGAGCGAGACGCCGGTCCCGCTCAGCTCGTGGCGCAGCGCCTCGGCGAACATCCGCTGGGCCGCCTTGGTGCCGCCGTAGACCGCCGCCCAGGGGAATGAGCGCAGGGCCGCCCCGGAGCTGATGATCACGACCTGGCCGCGGGCGCGGTCGAGCATGTAGGGCAGGCCGTAATGGACCGTCCTGAGCGTCCCCTGCCAGTTGACCTCGCTCATCTCGAGCATCTGCTCGAGCGACTGCTCGCGGAACGGCCCGTAGTGGGTTATCCCTGCGTTGGCGACCAGCAGCTCCAGGCCGCCGGCCTGCTCGACGAACTGGGCCAGCGCGTCGCGGACCGACTCGCTGGAGGTTACGTCGCAGGCGATGACGACGTGCTCGCCGGGAAGGGTGGCGGCGAGCTGCTCGAGCTCCCCGGTGGAGCGTGCGGCCAGGCCGACGGTCACCCCGCGCTCGGCCAGGGCCCGCGCCAGCGCGGCGCCGATCCCGCGCGAGGCGCCGGTGACGAAGGCGCGCATTCCCGGCTCGATCTTCACCGGGCGAGCCTACCTTCCGTCCTCAGGCAACTTCGCGGTAGGCCTCGGCGAGCCGGCGGACCCCTTCGGGGATCTCGTCGGCGGTCACGCCGGAGTAGGCCAGGCGGAGCATGTTGCCGGGACCGTCGATCAGGAAGTCGTCGCCGTTGACGAAGACGACGCCCTTCTCGGCCGCCACCTTCATCATCGCCGCGACGTCGGTTCCCTCGGGGAGCTCGACCCACATGAAGTAGCCGCCCTCCGGGGCGGTGAACTTCGCTTCGGGCAGGTGCTCGGCCAGCGCGCCGGTCAGCGCCTCGACGCGCTCGGCCAGGGCGGCACTGACCGTCCTGACCGATTCGTCGACGCGCCCGGACTCGCAGAAACGGTAGACGGTCGCCTCGGCCAGCATGTTCGGGGCGATGTAGGTGTTGGTGGCGGCGTCGACGATCCGGGCGATCAGCTCCTTCGGCCCGATCAGGTAGCCGACGCGCACCCCGGGGCAGACGGTCTTGGAGAAGGAGGAGGCGTAGACGACGTTGCCGGCGCCCTCGTCCATCTCGAGCATCGTCGGCAGCGGCTCCCCGGTGAAGCGGATCAGCCGGTACGGGTCGTCCTCGAAGATCAGGAACTCGTACTCGGCGGCCAGCTCGAGCAGCTCCCTGCGCTTATCGAGGCTGAGCGTGTAGCCGGCGGGGTTCTGGAAGTTGGGAATGATGTGGGCGAAGGAGGGCCGCAGGCCGCCCTCGAGCCGGCGGCGCAGCTCGGTGGTGTCGATGCCGTCGGTCTCCAGCTCGATCATGTGGATGTCGGCGCCCCGAGCCTGGAGGCCGAGGAGGGTGCGGTCGTAGGTGGGGCGTTCCACGACGATCGGCTCGCCCGGGCCGACCAGCGCGTCGAAGAGGAAGGCGTCGGCCTGCATCGAGCCGTTGGTGACGAGGACCTGTTCGGGTTCGACCCCGTGCTGGGCGGCGATCAGCTCGCGAAGCGGCACGTAGCCGACGGCGGTGCCGTAGGCGGTCACTCCGCCCGGGTCCTTGTCGAGCGCCTCGACGGCGGAGGCCTTCAGTCCCTCGACGTCGATGATGTCGAGGGAGGGGGCGCCGCGGGCAAAGGAGATCGAATCGGCCATCCACCCCAATCTACGCGACCGGCGGCTGCGGCGACCATCGGGTCAGCGCCGGGAGACCCATGCGTCGACCGGCACCGGCCCGGCCAGCGAGCTGCGCAGGGAGGCGGCCAAGGCCCGGACTTCCTTCGACTCGACGGCCTCGGGCTGGGCGAGCAGGGTCACGCGGGTGGCCAGGGGGTAGGTGCCGGAGGCGAGCGTGCGGCGGTTGGGCGGCACGCAGCGCCCGCCGCTGCGAACTGCGGCGAGCTTCAGGCCCCGGCGGCGGTCGAACTGGGCGCCGGCGCTCGCGGCGGCCACGCGGCCGGCGCGGATCGCGGCCGGCGAAGGCGTATCCGCGGCCCTCGTGGCCTTGCGGGCTGCCGACTCCTGGGCGTCCCGGCGGGCCCGGGTGAGGCCGCCGCTCGCCCCTGAGGCCCCGGCGGCGACCCCTGAGGGGTTAAGGCAGCGGCGCTTGCGGGAGGGATCGGCGGCGCCTCGGGCCGAAGCGGTCACCGTCAGCACCCGCTGGAGGCCGCGACAGCCGATCCGGTCGGGGTCGTCACGCTCGACCACCAGCGCGGCCTGCGCGCTGCCCACGCAGACCTCGGCGCCGGCGTCGCCGCGGGCGGCCCGCACTCCCGGCAGGCCACCGTAGGCCAGCGCTATGTCGCTTCCGTCGGCGAAGCGGTCGAGGGCGATCTCGGCCGGCGCGGGCTCTTCCTCGCCGGAGCCCCCGGAGACCAGGACGATCGCCAGGACTGCGGCGAGCACCACGGCCCCGGCGACGGCGGCGACGATCCACGGGCGCCGTCCCCTCGGCCCGCCGCCCAGGCCCGGCCCTGCGGCGGAGCCCGGCGGCGTGGCGCCCGCGCCGGTGGATCCGCCCGCGCCGGTGGTGCCGCCCACGGGCTCGCCTGCCCCGGCGGCCGAGTCGCGCAGCTCGCCCTCCAGGTCGCGCAGCTTCCCCTCGAGCTCGCCGAGCGTCTCGCGGACGTCGCGTGGCTTTTCGTCACCCATCGCCGGGGAAGCTACCGCCCGGCTGGTCGCTCAGCCGCCGAGGATCCCGACGGCGATCTCGGCGACCTCGGTCGGGGTGCGTCCCACGCGGACGCCCTTGGCCTCCAGCGCCTCGGCCTTGGCCGCGGCCGTCCCCTTGCTGCCGGAGACGATGGCGCCGGCATGACCCATCGTCTTGCCCGGCGGGGCGCTGAACCCGGCGATGTAGGCCACCACGGGCTTGCTCATCTTCCCGGCGATGAAGTCGGCGGCCACCTCTTCGGCGTCGCCGCCGATCTCTCCGCTCATCAGGACGAGCTCGGTCTGCGGGTCGGCCTCGAAGAGCTCGAGGACGTCGACGAAGCTGGTCCCGGGAACCGGGTCGCCACCGATGCCCACGATCGACGAGTTCCCGAAGCCGCGCTGGGCCAGCTCGTACCCGATCTGGTAGGTGAGCGTCCCGGAGCGGGAGACAACGCCGACATTGCCCTCGCTGAAGAATGAGGCGGGGATGATCCCGACATTCGCCTTGCCCGGCGAGAGGACGCCGGGGCAGTTGGGGCCGATCAGCCGCACGCCTTCCATGCGCTTCAGCTGCGTGTAGACGCGAAGCTCCTCGTGCGCGGGAATCCCCTCGGTGATACAGATGATCGTCTCGATCCCGGCGTCTGCGGCCTCGAGGATCGAGTCGGCGGCGAACGGCGGCGGCACGAAGATCATCGCCGTGTTGGGGGCCGTCTCCTCCACGGCGGCGGCGAAGGTGTCGAAGACCGGAATCCCCTCCACGTCCTGGCCGCCCTTTCCGGGCGTCACGCCCGAGACGACATTGGTGCCGTAGTCCCGGTCGCCCAGGGTGTGGAAGCGTCCCTCGCTGCCGGTGATGCCCGAGACGCAGAGGCGGGTTTCGGTTCCGACGAGGATGCTCATGCGCCTTCTCCCTTCGCGAGGGCGACGACCATCTCGGCGGCCTCGTCCATCGTCCCGGCCGAGTGCAGCCCCGGCAGGTCGGCATCGGCGAGCAGCTTGCGGCCGGCTTCGTCGTTGGTGCCGTCGAGCCTGACGACGATCGGGACGCTGGGAGGCGAGCTCTTGAAGGCCTCGATCAGGCCGTTGGCGACGTCATCGCAGCGGGTGATTCCCCCGAAGATGTTGAAGAGAACCGCCGTGACCTTCTCGTTGGAGCAGATGATCTCTACGGCGCGGGTTATCGCTTCCGGCTTGGCACCGCCACCGATGTCGAGGAAGTTGGCCGGCGAGCCGCCGAACTGGGTAACCACGTCGAGCGTGCTCATGACCAGGCCGGCACCGTTGCCCAGGATCCCGATGTCGCCGTCGAGCTTGACGTAGATGAGCCCGGCTTCGCGAGCCATCTCCTCCTGGGCGTCCTCGGCGCTCGGGTCGCGAAGTTCGGCGTTCTCCTTGTGGCGGAAGAGGGCGTTGTTGTCGAGCGTGACCTTGGAGTCGAGGGCCCTTACCTCGCGGTCGGTGGTGATGATCAGCGGGTTGACCTCTACGAGCATCGCCTCCTCGGCGACGAAGGTGTCGTAGAGGCGGGCGAGGAACTCACCGACCGGGCGCACCACGTCGGCGTCGACGCCGGCCTCATAGGCCAGGCGGCGACCCTCGTAGGGCTGGAAGCCGAGCAGCGGGTCGACGTGGAGGGTGGCGATCGCGTCCGGGTCCTCCTCGGCGACCGCCTCGATGTCCATGCCGCCCTTCGTGGAGAGCATCACGAGCGGCGCCTTGGCCGAGCGGTCGAAGACGATCGAGGCGTAGTACTCGGCGTCGATCTGGGAGGCCTCCTCGATCCAGAGCTCGTGGACGGTGAAGCCGCGGATGTCCATCCCGAGGATCGCCTCGGCGTAATCGCGGGCCTCGTCAGCGTCATTGGCAACCTTGATCCCGCCGGCCTTGCCGCGTCCGCCGATCTTGACCTGGGCCTTGATCACCGCGGGGAAGCCGATCTCCTCGGCAGCGGCGACCGCCTCGTCGACGCTGCGCGCCGGGATGCCGGAGGGAACGGGAATCTCGTGGCGTGCGAAGAGCTGCTTGCCCTGGTATTCGAGGAGGTCCATGAGGCTCGCGGAACCGTAGCGGAGAGTGCCGTGGCGACGCGGCTTCCTAGAATGCGGGTTTGAATGCCGCTTCCCAAGAAAGTCAACTGGGTCACCTTCGACGTTTACGGCACCCTGATCGACTGGGAGACCGGGGTGATCGACGCCTTCGAGAAGGAGGCCGCCGCCCAGGGTTTCGAGATCGAGGACACCAGCGTGATCTTCCCGCGCTTCCTCGAGCTCCAGCACGAGATCGAGGCCGGCTCATACGAGCTCTACGCCGAGGTCCTGCGCCGCGTGGCGGTGCAGATCGCCGAGGAGATCGACTGGCCGCTCGAGCCCTCGCGGGCCGGCTTCCTTCCCGACTCGATTCCCTACTGGAAGCCCTTCAAGGAGACCAACCTCCAGCTGGGCCGGTTCGGCAAGAAGTTTGAGACCGGCCTGATCTCCAACGTCGACGACCGCCTCCTGGGCGAGACGCGCCGCTACCTCCCGCTCAATTTCGACCTCGTGGTCACCGCCCAGCAGGTCCGCTCCTACAAGCCCGAGCGAGCCCACTTCACCGAGTTCGCCCGCCGCGTGGGGGGCAAGAAGAACTGGGTCCACATCGCGTGCGGAATGCACGCCGACATCGAGCCCTGCCTGAAGGCGAGGATCCCGGTCATCTGGGTCAACCGCAACAAGGTCAAGCTCGAGCCCAGCGCCAAGAAGCCGACCGCCGAGGTCAAGTCGCTTCTCGAGGCCGCCAAGCTGCTCGGCGCCGCCTGAGCGCCGGGCCGTCGTGAGGGTCGTCGCCGTTCACGAGGACGTGCTCGTCGGGACTTCGGCGATCTGGCAGACCAACTGCTGCCTCATCCACGGCGGCGAGGAGACCTTCCTGGTCGACTCGCCGCTCCTGCCCGAGGAGCTCGAGGCCCTTCCCGGAGTGGCCGAGCACGTCGGCTGGCCGGTCAGCGGCCTCCTGGCCACCCACGCCGACTGGGACCACCTCCTCGGCCGGCTGGCCTTCCCCGGCGCCGCGCTGGGCTGCTCGGAGACCACGGCCGCCCGCCTCGCCGCAGAGCCGGGGGCGGCGGCCCGCTCGCTGCGCGCCTTCGACGACCAGCAGTACCTGGCCCGCCCGGCCCCGCTCTCGCTCGGGCAGGTCCAGGCCCTCCCGGTCCCCGGCTCACTGGAGCTCGGCGAGCACGAGATCGAGCTCCATCCCGCCGACGGCCACACGAAGGACGGGATGGTGCTGCTGGCTCCGTGGGCCGGGGTGCTGGCCTGCGGCGACTACCTCTCGGAGGTGGAGATTCCGACCTTCTTCGAGGCCGGCGGATCGCTCTCGGCCTACCGCGCCACCCTCGAGCGGCTGAGGCCGCTGGTCGAGCGCGCCGAGCACGTCGTGCCGGGCCACGGCCCGGTGCTGGGGCGCGAGCGGGCGCTCGAGATCCTCGATGAGGACCTGCGGTACCTCGGCGACCTCGTCCCGCCGGCCGGGCGCAGTGGCGAGACCCAGATGCGCAACCACGAGCGCAACCTGGAGGCGCTGGAGAGCTGATCAGTCGTCGAGGACCCGGCAGAGGTAGAGGTCCCGGCCGCCGTGCCGGTTCTTGACCCCGAAGCCGAGCGAGTCGTAGAGCTTCATCGCCGGCTCGTTGGCCTCGTTGACGTCGAGGTCGATCCGTTTGGCCCCACGCTCGTCACGGGCGTAGACCATCGCGAACTCGACCATCGCCCGGCCCAGGCCGGTGCCGCGGGCGTGCTCCTCGACGAAGAGGTCCTCGAGCAGGCAGTCGGGCCCGGCCCGCCAGAGGCCGTGGCGGAAGCGCAGCTGGGCGACGGCGGCCGGCGGGCTGTCCGGGTCGGGGGACCCGAGTAGGTAGGCGGTGCTCTTGCGGTCCTCGATCAGCTTCTCGACGCCGGCCAGGAAGGCGTTGTCGCTGGGCCAGTCGTAGCCGAGGTCGTTACGGAAGGCGATCAGCAGCCGTGCGACCGTGGCCGCCTCGGCCGGCTCGGCGACCCAGACCGAGAGCTCACTCACCGGCGTCGCCGTTTGCGGCGGCGATGCGGGCGATCGGGTCGCCGGCGGAGATCGGCGCGCCCTCGGTGATGGCCAGGTCGGCGATCACGCCGGCCTTGTGAGCGGTGATCTCGTTCTCCATCTTCATCGCCTCGATGATGCAGATCAGCTGGCCCTCGTCGACCGTGTCGCCCTCGGCCACCAGGACCTTCCACATGTTTCCCTGCAGCGGCGACTCGAGCAGGTCGGGCCCGCCGGCGCCGCCGCCCTTGCGCTCGCCGCGCCTGGCGCGCGGGCCGCCTGCTCCGGCCGCGGCGGCCGGAGCGGCTCCGGCTACCGGGGGCGGGCCGACGACGTTGACGTCGAAGCGCCGGCCGGAGACCTCGACGGTGTACTGCTGCTCAACCTTCTCCTCCTCGCCGGAGTCGACCGGCGCGGTCTCGGCTGCGGTCGACTTCAGCCACTCCTCGTCGGTGACCAGCTCGCGGCAGGTCGTGCCCTTCTCCCAGTCCTCGGTCTGCAGCAGGGCGGTGTGGAAGGGAATCAGGGTCGTGAGCCCTTCGATCTCGTACTCGCCCAGGGCGCGGATCATGCGGCGCGTGGCGGCCTCGCGGTCGACGTCCCAGACGATCAGCTTGGCGACCATCGGGTCGTACATCGGGGAGACCTCGCCGTTCTCGCCGACGCCGGAGTCGACGCGCACTCCCGGGCCGGCAGGCTCGACGTAGCGGCCGATCGGGCCGGGGGCGGGGGCGAAGTTGGCGGCGGCGTTCTCGGCGTTGATGCGGCACTCGATCGAGTGGCCATTGAGTTCGATGTCGTCCTGGCTGTAGGAGAGCGGCTCGCCGGCGGCGGCGCGGATCCCCTCCTTGACGATGTCCACGCCGGTGGTCATCTCGGTGACGCAGTGCTCGACCTGGACGCGCGTGTTCATCTCCAGGAAGAAGTACTCGCCGTCCTGGAGCAGGCCCTCGATCGTGCCGGCGCCGACGTAGTCGACCGCCTTGGCGGCGTTGACGCCGATCTCGCCGATCTTCGCGCGCAGCTCGGGGTTGACGATCCACTCGGGAGCCGGCGACTCCTCGATCAGCTTCTGGTGGCGGCGCTGGATCGAGCAGTCGCGCTCGCCGAGGTGGATCGTGTTGCCGTGCTGGTCGGCAAGGATCTGGACCTCGACGTGGCGCGGGTCGGGCAGGTAGCGCTCGAGGTAGACGCGTCCGTCGCTGAAGAACTTCTCGCCCTCGCGGGAGGCGCCTTCGAAGGCGTCGGGCAGCTCCTCGGGCGTGAGCGCGACGCGGAAGCCCTTCCCGCCGCCTCCGCCCGTGGCCTTCACGGCGACCGGGTAGCCGATCTCCTCCTCGGCGATCTTCGCGGCCTGCTCGAGGGTGTCGACCGTCTCGGTGGTGCCCGGGACGATCGGGACGCCGGCCTTCTCCATCAGCTCGCGGGCCGAGGTCTTGCTGCCCATGGCCTCGATCGCCGAGGCGGGCGGGCCAATGAAGACGATTCCCTCCTCCTCGAGGCGCCGGGCGAAGTCGGCGTTCTCGGCAAGGAAGCCGTAGCCCGGGTGGACCGCCTCGGCGCCGCTCTCGCGGATCACCTCGAGGATGCGGTCGACGTTCAGGTAGCTCTCGGCGGCCGGGCCGGGACCGAGCAGGTAGGCCTCGTCGGCGGCCTTGACGTGGAGGGCGTCGCGGTCGATCTCCGAGTAGACGGCGACCGTGGAGATCCCCAGCTCCTTGCAGGCGCGGATCACCCGGATGGCGATCTCCCCGCGGTTGGCGATCAGGATCTTCTGGAACATCGGCGCTGGAGGTTATCCCTCAGGAGCCCCAGGGAGCGGTCGGCTGCGGGGCATGGTTTACGCCGTCCAGCAGGGCGGCCTGGAGCCAGGGGCTCATCGCCGGCCCGGCGTCGGCGGCGGGTGCGGCGAAGGAGCGCCGGAAGGCCTCCAGGGCGGCGGCGATCGCGGCCGCCTCCTTCTCGTCGGGGGCGGGGCTTACGCGGGTGACGGAGGCTTCGGCCATCAGAGCGGGATGTTCCCGTGCTTGCGTCGCGGCTGGTCGACGCGCTTGGTCAGGAGCGTCTTCAGGGCGTTGATTACCTTGGGGCGCGTCTCGTGGGGAATGATCACGTCGTCGATGTACCCGCGTTCGGCCGCCGAGTAGGGGTTGGCGAAGCGGGCCTTGTAGTCGGCCATGAGGGTCTCGCGGCGCGAGTCGGGCGTGGGGGAGTCGGCCAGGTCGCGGCGGTAGATGATGTTGACCGCACCCTCGGGGCCCATCACCGCGACCTCGGCCTGGGGCCAGGCGAAGTTGAAGTCGGCGAGCAGGTGCTTTGAGGCCATCACGTCGTAAGCGCCGCCGTAGGCCTTGCGGGTGACCACGGTGATCTTCGGCACCGTCGCCTCGGTGAAGGCGTAGAGCAGCTTGGCGCCGTGGCGGATGATGCCGCCCCACTCCTGCGAGGTGCCGGGCAGGAACCCAGGCACATCGGTGAAGGTGATCAGCGGGATGTTGAAGGCGTCGCAGGTGCGCACGAATCGCGCGCCCTTGGCGCTGGCGTCGATGTCGAGCACGCCGGCCAGCTGCGCCGGCTGGTTGCCGACCACGCCGACGGCGTAGCCGTCGAGGCGGGCAAAGCCGCAGGTGATGTTCCTGGCCCAGTGCTCGTGGATCTCGAAGAACTCGCCGTCGTCGACGATCGCCTCGATCACCGTGCGCATGTCGTAGGGCTTGTTGGGGTTGTCGGGGACGAGGGTGTCGAGCGCCGGGTCCATCCGGTCCGGGTCGTCAGTGGGCGCGAGGCGCGGCGGCGTCTCGAGGTTGTTCTGGGGCAGGAAGCCCATGAGGAAGCGGGTGTCCTCGAGCAGCTGGTCCTCGTCCTCGGCGGCCAGGTGGGCGACGCCCGACTTGGAGTTGTGGGTCATCGCGCCGCCGAGCTCCTCGAAGCCGACCTCCTCGCCGGTGACCGTCTTGATCACGTCGGGGCCGGTGATGAACATGTGCGAGGTCTCCTTCACCATCAGGATGAAGTCGGTGATCGCGGGGGAGTAGACGGCGCCGCCGGCACAGGGGCCCATGATCAGGCTCACCTGGGGGATCACCCCCGAGCTCTGCACGTTGCGCACGAAGACATCGCCGTAGGCGCCGAGCGAGACGACGCCCTCCTGGATCCGCGCGCCGCCGGAGTCGT
Organism: Solirubrobacteraceae bacterium; assembly: GCA_032119675.1. Classification (GTDB taxonomy): domain Bacteria; phylum Actinomycetota; class Thermoleophilia; order Solirubrobacterales; family Solirubrobacteraceae; genus F1-60-MAGs163. The sequence goes on from JAUMBN010000016.1 coordinate 15,161, forward strand.
TGATGCCGATCACCGGGCAGCCGATCTTGGCGGCCAGGTCCATGATCTTGCACATCTTCTCCGCCATCACCTCGCCGAGCGAGCCACCGAAGACGGTGAAGTCCTGGCTGAAGACGCAGACCGGGCGCCCGTCGATCGTGCCGTGGCCGGTGACCACCGCGTCGCCCCAGGGGCGGTTCTTCTGCATGTCGAAGTCGTAGGTGCGGTGGCGTACGAAGGTGTCGAGCTCCTGGAAGGAACCGGGGTCGAGCAGCTTCTCGATCCGCTCGCGGGCGGTGTACTTGCCCTTGGAGTGCTGCTTCTCCTCGGCCTCGGGCGAGGAGTGCATCGCCTGCTCGCGCAGCTCGGCCAGTTGGGCGAGCTTCTCGTCGAAGGTCTCGGGGTTCTGCTGCCGGCTCATCGCAGCGGCAGTCTAGATGAGCCGCCGCCGAGGGCTGCGCGCGCCCGTGCGCCGGTCAGGAGCGCGAGAAGGGGCGGTGGTGCGCGGCGCCGAGGTTGTCGAGCGCCGCCTCGAGGGCGGCCTCGAGGGTTGCGCCGTCGAGAGCGGGCGTTTCGGCAGGCTCTTCGGGCTCGGGCTCCTCGGCGGTGACGGTCGGCTCGACCTCCGGGGGGCGGACCGGCTCGGGCGTCGGCTCCGGCTTCGGGACGGGGGCAGGCGCCGGGGCGGCGCCGAAGAGGCGGGCGAAGAAGCCGCCGCCCTGGGCGGGCTTCGATTCGGCCGCAGGAGCCGGCGAGGGCTCGGGCTCGGGCTCCGGTTCAGGCTCGACCTCGACCTTGACCTCGGCGAGCGTGGCCTCGATCGTGACCTTCGTCCCCCAGCCCGAAGCCTCGAGCACCACCGTGCCGCTTACGCTCTCGCCCTCCCAGGCGACGGTGGTCTCGGGCTCGGTGCGGGTGATCTCGATCTCCCCCAGGGCGTCCAGCCGGCGGCCGAGCGACTCGGGGTCGCTGACCTCCGCCCAAAGCTCGGGCGGTGACTTGACGAGCGTGCGCTGGACCTGGTGTTCGGACATCGCCCATACCGATTCGCCCGGCACGCCTGTGCTCCTTCGAGGCCGGCGCGCCTGCAACGGCTCGCCCGCCGGCGGTCGGGGCTAGAAGGTGGGGCGGTAGCTGCCGAATACGTCCTTCATCGCGCCGCAGACCTCGCCCATCGAGGCGCGGTCCTTGAGCGCGGCGCGGATCGGCGGCAGCAGGTTGCCGTCGCCCCGTGCCACCTCGCGCAGCTCCTCGAGCCGGGTGTCGACCAGCGCCTGGTCGCGGCCTGACTTGAACTGCTTCAGCCGCTCGAGCTGCTCGCGCTCGGACTCGGGGTCGACCCTGAGCAGGTCCGGCACCTCGAGCTCCTCCTCCACGAACTCGTTCACCCCGACGACGATGTCCTGCCCGGTGCGGTAGCGCTCCTGGTAGCCCCAGGCCGACTCGTCGATCTCCGCGGTGATGAACTCGATCGCGTTGACCGCCCCGCCGAGCTCGTCGACCTTCTCGATCAGCTCGCCGGCTCGCGACTCGATCTCGTCGGTCAGCGCCTCGACGAAGTAGGAGCCGGCGAACGGGTCGACGGTGTCGGCGGCGCCGGACTCGGCGGCGATGATCTGCTGGGTGCGCAGTGCGGTCTTGGCCGCCTGTTCGGTGGGGAGGGCGAGCGCCTCGTCGAAGCCGTTGGTGTGAAGCGACTGCGTGCCGCCGGCCACCGCGGCGAAGCCCTGGAGCGCGACGCGGACGATGTTGTTCTCCGGCTGCTGGGCGGTGAGGGTGACGCCGCCGGTCTGCGTGTGAAAGCGGAGCATCATCGACTTCGGGTCCTTGGCGCCGAAGCGGTCGCGCATGATGTGGGCCCACATCCGTCGGGCGGCCCGGAACTTGGCGACCTCCTGGAAGACGTTGTTGTGGCCGTTGAAGAAAAAGGCCAGCCGCGGGGCGAAGTCGTCGACGTCGAGGCCGCGGTCGACGGCGGCCTGCACGTAGGCGATGCCGGTCGAGAGGGTGAAGGCGACCTCCTGGACGGCCGAGCAGCCCTTTTCGCGAAAGTGGTAGCCGGAGATGGAGATCGTGTTCCACTTCGGGATGTTTTCGGCGCAGTAGGCGAAGATGTCGGTGGTGAGCCGCATGGTCGGCTCGGGCGGGTAGATGTAGTTGCCGCGGGCGATGTACTCCTTGAGCACGTCGTTCTGGACCGTGCCGCGCAGCTTCTCGCTGGGCACGCCCTGCTCCTCGGCGACCAGGTCGTAGAGCATCAGCAGCACGGCGGCCGGCGCATTGAT
>JAUMBN010000017.1:0-16791 GCA_032119675.1 Solirubrobacteraceae bacterium
TGGCCGGTGAGGGGACCGAGTCGATATCGGTCTCAGTTCGGGACAACCAGGCAGTTTTCATGATCGGTGACGTAGCCCTGTCGACTCGCCTGATCGAAGGCCAGTTCCCCAACTTCCAGCAGCTGCTTCCGGACGAGTTCGAGCACGAGCTCCGAATCCCGACCGAGGAGTTCCTGGCTACCGCCAGGCGTATCTCGCTACTGGCCCAGAAGAATGCGCCCCTGCGCCTGGCCTTCTCCGATGGTGAGATGACGATCTCGGCGCAGACCCCCGACGTCGGAGAGGCAAGCGAGAAGATGCCGGTTCCGTTCGCGGGCGAACCAATGGAGATCGGCTTCAATCCCGAGTTCCTGCTCTCCGGCCTGGAGAGCGCCGATTCCGAGGACGTCCTGCTGCGCCTGATAAGTCCGCTGAGGCCGGGGCTGATCGTCTCCGGTGACGACAGCGGGTTCCTCTACCTGATCATGCCCATCCGCCTGAACGTCTGATGCTGCTGGCGCGCACGCTTCGCCTTCGGGATGTGCGCTCCTACGAAGAAGAGGAGCTTGAGCTTGGCCCGGTCCTGACCGTCATCCACGGTCCCAACGGTGCGGGTAAGACAAACCTCCTCGAGGCGCTCTACTTCGCCTGCACCGCCCGTTCCTGCCGCACCTCCAACGGCCGTGAGTTCGTGCGTTTTGGCCAGCCGTCGGCCCGGGTCGAGCTTGATGTCGAGGACGAGGGCGGCATCCATGAGCTCGCGATCGGCTTCGAGCCTGGATCTCCGCGGAGGGTCACCGCTGACGGAGGCACGGTTGAGAGGCTCGGTGACGTTCCTTTCCGTCCCCTGGCATGTGTCTTTCTTCCCGACGACCTCGAACTGGTCAAGGGATCGCCGGGGGTGCGGCGTGACCATCTCGATCGGCTCGTGGCCGGGCTCTGGCCGGCCCGGGCTCGCACGCGGGCGGAGTACTCGCGCACGCTTGCGCAGCGCAACGCCCTTTTGGCCCGGATCCGCGGTGGAGCTGCCGACCGGCAGGCGATCGCCACCTGGGACCTCGAGCTAGGCCGCCACGCCATTGCCCTGCGTGACACACGGCTGGAGGCGCTGGAGGCTGTCCGTGAGCCTGCCCACGGGATTTCGGTCGACCTCGGGCTTCCCGGTGGCCTCGAGCTGTCCTACCGGCCTCGCAGCACGGCGCAGGACGCCGAGGAGTTCGCAGCGGAGCTGCAGGAGAGGCTTGAGAGCGACCTCCAGCGCGGCTTCACCGGCCACGGTCCGCACCGCGACGAGCTGCGCCTCGAGCGTGACGGCCGCGAGCTGCGCTCCTACGGCTCCCAGGGGGAGCAGCGCCTCGCCCTCCTCTCGCTCCTGCTTGCCGAGCGCGAGGCGCTGGCGGCGTCCCGCGGACGCCCGCCGGTCCTCCTCCTCGACGACGTGATGAGTGAGCTGGACGCTTCGCGGCGGGAGATGCTCGTCGACCGGGTCACCCGTGCCGGGCAGACGGTCATCACCACCACCGATCTGGCACACGTCCCCCTGGACGGGGTCGATGAGGCACTCACCGTCTCCGTCGAGGGTGCGCAGATCGTCGACCGGGAGGCTGCCCGTTGACCCCCCGTCCCCGTCCCCTCAAGCCCGCCGGCCCGGGGATCCGCGCCGTGGCGGAGGGCCTCGCCCCGGCCGGGACTCTCGCCTCCGTGCAGGCCGTCTGGGACCAGGTCGCCGGTGAGGCCGTCGCTGCCCAGGCCAGGCCCACCGGGGAGGCCGGGGGGGTGCTGACCGTGACCTGCTCGAGCGCCGTCTGGGCGCAGGAGCTGGAGCTGATGTCGACCTCCCTGACCGAGCGCCTGAACGCCGCTCTGGGCGAGGATCGGATCGCCTCGCTGAGGTGCCAGAGCGTGCCCGCGCGGAGGTGGTCTGAGGGCGATCTGTAATGGGTCTGGCCGCGATCGTTACCAGAGCCGAAAAAGCCCGATGAAATAAGGGATTTTTCGGCCTCGGTAAGGGTCTTTTCCGCCCCCTTCGCTGCTATTGTTCTGGATACCGGAAGTACCCCACCCCGGCCCGCTCAGGAGAGACCAACGGACCGGGGTTTTTCACGTAGACGGAGCCCCATGACTGAGAAGAAGAAGAGCGCCTCGAAGACCAAGACGGAGGCCAGTTACGACGCCGGCGACATCACAGTTCTCGAGGGGCTGGAAGCGGTCCGCAAGCGCCCTGGGATGTACGTCGGCTCGACCGGCGTCAGGGGCCTGCACCACCTCGTCTACGAGATCGTCGACAACTCCGTCGACGAAGCACTGGCCGGCCACTGCTCGCGCGTCGACGTGGTCATACACGCCGACAATTCGGTCACCGTCACCGACGACGGCCGCGGGATCCCGGTGGCGATGCACGAGAAGGAGAAGAAGCCGGCCGTCGAGGTCGTCCTCACCGTCCTGCACGCCGGAGGCAAGTTCGGCGACGGCGGCGGCTACAAGGTCTCCGGCGGGCTTCACGGGGTCGGGGTCTCGGTGGTGAACGCGCTCAGCGAGGAGCTCCAGGTCGTCGTAAAGCGCGACGGCTTCGAGCACATCCAGGAGTACTCGCGCGGCGTGCCGCAGACGGAGCTCAGGAAGGGCGACAAGACCAACGAGTCAGGCACCACGATCACCTTCCTCCCCGACGCCGCGATCTTCGAGACGACCGAATACGACTTCTCGGTCCTCGAGCAGCGCCTGCGCGAGACCGCCTTCCTTACCCGCGGGCTGCGGATCACCCTCACCGACGAGCGCGCCGAGGGAGGCAGCGCCGACTTCCGCTACGAGGGCGGGATCGAGGACTTCGTCAGGTACCTGAACGAGAACAAGGACCCGATCCACAAGAAGGTCGTCTACTTCGAGTCCGAGAGCGACGAGGGGGCGGTCGAGATCGCCCTGCAGTGGAACTCCTCCTACCAGGAGTCGGTCTTCTCATTTGCCAACAACATCAACACCCATGAGGGGGGAACCCACCTCTCGGGGCTGCGCTCGGCCCTGACGCGCACGCTCAACAAGTACGCGCGCGACAAGGGCGAGCTGAAGGAGAAGGACGAGAACCTCAGCGGCGAGGATGTCCGCGAGGGGCTCACGGCGGTCCTCTCGGCCAAGCTCACCGACCCCCAGTTCGAGGGCCAGACCAAGACCAAGCTCGGTAACCCCGGGATGCAGGGGTTCGTCGAGTCGGTGGTCAACACCAAGCTCGCCGAGTTCCTCGAGGAGAACCCCGCCGAGGCGCGGGCGATCATCCGCAAGGCGGTCCAGGCCGCCCAGGCCCGCAGCGCCGCCCGCAAGGCCCGCGACCTCACCCGCCGCAAGAGCGCACTGGAGAACTCAAGGCTTCCCGGCAAGCTCGCCGACTGTTCGGTCAAGGATCCCTCCCTCGCCGAGATCTTCATCGTCGAGGGCGACTCCGCCGGCGGCTCGGCCAAGCAGGGGCGTGACCGCCACACGCAGGCGGTGCTGCCCCTGCGCGGCAAGATCCTTAACGTCGAGAAGGCGCGTATCGACAAGATCCTGCAGAACCAGGAGGTCCAGGCGCTGATCACCGCCATCGGGACCGGCATCGAGAGCGAGTTCGACATCGAAAACGCCCGGTACCACAAGGTGATCCTCATGACCGACGCCGACGTCGATGGCGCCCACATCCGGACCCTCGTCCTGACGCTCCTCTACCGGAAGATGCCGGAGCTGATCGACGCCGGCTTCGTCTACATCGCCAAGCCGCCGCTCTACAAGCTCAAGCAGGGCTCCCAGGAGCGCTACATCGAGAAGGAGGCCGAGCTCGAGGAGGTCCTGCTCGCCGACATCTACTCCGACCTGGACATCACCGACTCGGCCGGCAAGGCCTTCAAGGTCACCGAGGCCCGCTGGCAGTCCTACCGGCGCAGCATGCGGCGCTATGAGCAGCTCGCCGCTGCGCTGCGTGCCAATCACAGCGCTGCAACGGTGGCGTTCCTCGAGCAGTCCGGCGCCCTCGACGAGGGCGTCGATTCCGACAAGGCGATGGTCGCCCTGGTCAAGATGAAGGATGTCAAGGGCGCGCCGCTGGAAACCTCGCTCGAGGCCGAGAGCGGGGAGGCGCTCACGATTCTCGGGACCGAGGTCGATACCGGGCTCGCCCAGACCCACAGCCTTCCCCGGGAGCTCTTCGAGAGCGCCGAGTACAAGAGCTTCCTCAAGGTGCACGGCGAGCTCGTCAAGCTCGCCGGGACGCCGCCCTTCACCGTCACGCTCAAGGATCGCACCGAGATCGCCCCCTCCTTCGAGGGCCTGGGACGCTCCGTAATGTCGGTCGCACAGAAGGGGGTCCAGCTGAGCCGGTTCAAGGGCCTGGGCGAGATGAATGCGGAGCAGCTCCGGCATACGACGATGGACCCGGCTTCGCGGACGCTCCAGAAGGTGACGGTTGGCGATGCGACCGCCGCCGACAGCCTCTTCACCAAGCTGATGGGCGATGTCGTCGAGCCCCGCCGCGAGTTCATCGAAGACAACGCCCGTGACGTCGTGAACCTCGACGTCTGACCCATGACCCGACCGGAGAGAAATGGCCTCTGCTGACGTCCTGACCGACCGCTTCGAGCCGCGCGCGCTCGAAGACGAGATGAAGACGGCGTACCTGGACTACGCCATGTCGGTGATCGTCGGGCGCGCCCTGCCCGACGTGCGCGACGGGCTCAAGCCGGTCCACCGCCGGGTCCTCTACGGAATGTCGGAGCTGGGCCTGGGCCCGACCCGCGGCTATGCCAAGTGCGCCCGCATCGTCGGCGAGGTGATGGGCAACTACCACCCTCACGGCGACTCGGCGATCTATGACACCCTCGTCCGGCTCGCGCAGGATTTCTCGATGCGCTACCCGCTGGTCGACGGCCAGGGGAACTTCGGCTCGGTCGACGACGACCCTGCGGCCGCCATGCGATACACCGAGGCGCGCCTGACGCGCCTCTCCACCGAGATGCTGCGCGATCTCGACATGGACACCGTCGACTTCGTGCCCAACTACGACGGGCGCACGCAGGAGCCGGTGGTCCTTCCCTCCCGCTTCCCCAACCTCCTCGTCAACGGCTCATCCGGGATCGCCGTCGGAATGGCGACCAACATCCCGCCGCACAACCTTGGCGAGGTGATCTCCGCCACCGTCGCGCTGATCGACAACCCGGAGATCGGGATCGACGAGCTGCTCACCCATATCCAGGGCCCCGACTTCCCGACCGGCGGGACGATCCTCGGCCGCCAGGGAATCCGTGATGCCTACGAGACCGGCCGTGGCCGGGTTCGGGTCCAGGCCAAGGCCCACATCGAGCCCCTGACCCAGGGCAAGGAGGCGATCGTCGTCACCGAGCTGCCCTACATGGTCAAGAAGGGCGGCGAGGGCGGCCTGATCCAGAAGATCGCCGACCTCGTTCACGACAAGAAGATCACCGAGATCACCGACCTGCGCGACGAGTCGGACCGCAACGGCATGCGCCTGGTCATCGAGCTCAAAAGGGACGCGATCCCCAAGGTCGTTCTCAACCAGCTCTACAAGCACACCTCGATGCAGGCCACCTTCGGCGTCAACGCCGTCGCACTGGTCGACGGGGTGCCCAAGACGCTCTCGCTGCGCGAGATGCTGGAGGCGTACGTCGACCACCAGCGTGAGGTCGTCGTCCGACGGGCCAAGCACGAGCTGGGAATCAAGGAGGACCGGGCCCACATCCTCCTCGGCCTCCTGATCGCCCTCGACAACCTCGACGCGGTCATCAAGCTGATCCGGGCGGCCAAGGACCGCGATATCGCCCGGGAGAAGCTGGTCAAGGACTTCGACCTCTCCCCGGTCCAGGCCACGGCGATCCTTGACCTGCGCCTGGCCCAGCTGACCGCCCTTGAGTCCGACGCGATCAAGAGCGAGCACGCCGACGTGACCGAGCGGATCCGCGAGCTGCGCGAGCTGCTCGGCAGCGAGCAGGCGGTTCTCGACCTGATCAAGGAGGAGCTCCAGGAGATCTCCGAGCGGTTCGCCGACGAGCGCCGCACCGATATCTCGGCCAGCGAGGACGAGATCGACATCGAGGACCTCATAGCCGACCAGCAGATGGTCATCACGATCACCCACAGCGGCTACATCAAGTCGCTCCCGCTGGCTACCTACCGCGCCCAGCAGCGCGGCGGCCGCGGCATCAAGGGCGGCGACATGAAGGACGGCGACTACATCGAGCACCTCTTCGTCTGCTCGTCGCACGACTTCCTGCTCTTCTTCTCCAATCGCGGGAAGGTCTACCGCTCGAAGGTCTACGAGCTGCCGGAGGCCTCGCGGACCGCCAAGGGCCGCTCGCTGAACAACGTGCTGCCGCTCCGTGAGGCGGAAAGGATCCAGTCGGTCCTCTCCACGCGGGACTTCAGTGAGACCGAGTTCCTGGTCTTCGCCACCCGGGGCGGCGTGGTCAAGAAGACCGAGCTCGGCGCCTACAACACGCCGATCAAGGCCGACGGGATCATCGCCATCAAGATACGGGACGACGATGAGCTGATCGCCGTTCGCGGAGTCGACCCCGAGGATGAGGTGATCATGGTCTCCCGCGCCGGCCTTGCCGTGCGCTTCGGCGAAGCCGATGCGCGCTCCATGGGCCGCTCGACCACCGGCGTTCGCGGGATGGACGTCGGCGACAAGGGCGAGGTCATCTCGATGGACGTTGCCCGCGACGACATGGACCTCCTCGTCGTCACCGAGGGCGGCTTTGGCAAGCGGACCCTGATCCGCGAGTACCGCAAGACAAAGCGCGGCGCCAAGGGCGTCAAGACGATCGCCCTGACCGAGAAGAAGGGTGGGCTCGCCGGAGCCCTCGTGGTGCGCGAGCACAACGAGCTGGTCTTCATGTCGCGCGAGGGGATGGTCCAGCGCACGGCAGCAGGGGGAATCAACCGCTACGGGCGCGCCGCCCAGGGGGTGAAGGTGATGAACGTCAAGGACGAGGACGTGGTCAGCGCCATCGCCCTGGTCGTGGACGCCGAGGAGGCGCCGGCCGCCGCCGATGAGCCGCCCGAGCAGTCGGAGCTGATCGCCGAGCCCGAAGCGGAGGCCGGGGGGGACGAGGCGCCGGAGACGGAGAAGCCGCCTGCAAAGAAGAAGCCCGCGGCCCGCAAGAAGCCGGCGCCGAAGAAGAAGTCCTGAAACGTAAAGGGCGCCGGAGCTCTCGCTCCGACGCCCCGAACGTCAACTGGACGTAAACCGCACGATCTCCATCGCCTGCCTGGGCAGGAGGCCGGAGGGACCACTCCCGGCTGATCGAACGGCGGTGTCCCGGGTTGGACTGCGCTAGGCGGTCCAGTCAACCGTGGCTAGCGCCCGGTCACCTCCAGGGTCCCGCAAGAACTAGATGAATCGATTTGGACCACCCCCTTTCTCTGGTAGGGGAGAAGCTACCAGCGGGGAGGGACCGCAACCAGCGGCGCCGTGCCGGGATCGCCTCAGGCCGCTTCGGCGGGCAGCCACTGACGCCACGCCGGGGGAATCCTCTGGGCGGCGACGGTTATGAATACGTGGGGCCCCGGCGTCTTGGGCTTGCGCTGGGGGTGCATCCGGGCTTCGGCAGGAAGGAGGTTGCCCTTGCGCCGGTTGCACGGGGCGCATGAGGCGACGATGTTGTCCCAGGTCGAGCCCCCGCCCTTCGAGCGGGGGATGACGTGGTCGACGGTCAGGTTGGATCGGGTGCCGCAGTACTGGCATGCCCACCCGTCGCGGGCGAAGACGGCGCGGCGGGTGATCTTCCGCCGGCTGGTGTCCCGTGGGACGTGGACGTAGTTGAGGAGCCTCACGACGACCGGCCGCGCCAGGGTGGTGCGCTCCGAGCGAAGCAGGAGCTCGCCCGCCTCGATCATCTCCGCACGCTCCTTGAGCAGCAGGACGGCGGCCCTCCTGACCGAGCAGACGTTGATCGGCTCGTAGGTCGCGTTCAGGACGAGCACCTTTCCGCCCTCACGTCCACGCGGCCGGTGCCCGGAGGCCGGCGTGGACCCGACTGGCGCTGGTGGCGTGATCGTCCCCATGGCGTCTCGTTGACCTGCGGCAGTCTACTCGCCGCGGCCCCCTAGGCCGCCGGGAAGGAGCCGAGGATCCTCAGCTGCCGGCAGTGGCCGGCGAGGGCCTCGATCGCCTCGGCGGTCTCTCCCGGTCCGTCGGCGGATCCGGCCACGTCGATCAGGAACAGGTAATGGCCGAGCTCCAGCCTCGAGGGCCGCGACTCGATCCGGGTCAGGTTTACGCCACGCTCGGAGAACTCCGACAGGCAGCCGACAAGCCAGCCCGGCGAGTCGTCCCCGGGGCCGGAGAAGACGATCGCCGTCTTGTAGTCCTCGCCGGGGCCAATCTCGCCCTCGCGCCCGAGCCAGACGAAGCGCGTCGTGTTGCCCTCGGAGTCGCCGGCGTCCTCGATCAGGACGTGCGCGCCGTAGCGTTCGGCGCTCAGCGGCCCGGCCAGGGCGGCGAGGGGCTCTGGGGCCTCGCAGACGATTCGCACCGCCTCGGCCGTCGACGCCGTGGGGTGCAGCTCGGCCTGGGGAACGACCTTGCGCAGCGTCGCCGCACACTGCGCCAGGGCCTGAGGGTGCGAGTAGACGGCCGTAATCGCGCCGGGATCGACCTGCTCACGCGTAACCAGCGACTGGCGAACGTCGAGGATCGCCTCGCCGACGATCCTGACGTCGGGCGCTTCGTGGACCAGCGCGTCGATCGCCTCGTTGACCGTTCCCTCCAGCGAGTTCTCGATCGGCACGATCGCGCGCTCGACCTCCCCCTCCTGAACGGCGATCACCGTCTCACGGACGGTCGGAAGTGCGACCGTCTCGGCGCCTTCCACCCCGCCCGACTCCTGGAGGACCTGCTCGGAGAACGTTCCTGGAGGCCCGAGGTAACCGATCCTCACTTTGAACTCCCGGCCCGGTCGCCTGGGCCGCCGGCCATCGCCAGCCGGACCGTCTCGCGCTCCTCCGGGGAAAGGTCGATCGGTGCCTCGCCGTCGATCACCTCGCGAACGTACAGGCGCGAGCTGTCGCGCTGGTGGATCGAGGAGATCACCACGCCGGAGATGTGGTCGTCGAGCAGGGCGATCGAGAATGACTGGTGGCCGGACATCTCGTGGTAGGCGTCGTAGCGGTGGATCGCCCAGTGGGTCACGGCCCCCGCAAGGACCGCCTCCGCGGCGCCGACCCTGCCGTCGAGCCGGGAGGCGACGTCGGTGAGGTACTCGTTGAGTGCCCGGAAGTCGCGTTCGAGCTCGGCTGCGTGGGTGGTGAGGTCGCGCCGGCTGTCGCCCAGGACTGCGCTCTGGTCACGCCTGACCCGCTGCAGCCGCCAGAGAGATGCCGCGGCCAGTACGAAGGCGGCAACGGCTACCGCCGCCGCAGCGACGGCGATCAGGCTGGTGGTGCTTTGGGACAGCCCGGCCACGGGGCCAGAGCATAGGAGCGGCGCTGGGCGCCGTCAGGGTAGGCGCGGCTCAGCCGCTGAACAGGACGGTGTACGTCTGCTCGTTGTTGTCGACCGTTTCCTCGCCGGGAACGGGGGCGACCTTGACCTTCATCGTCGCGGCGCCGCCGGTGGGAACCGACGGGAGGGCGATCGAGACGGTGGTGTCCTCGCCGGCGTTGGTCTGGTTGACGACCTTCTTGGCCGTGACCGTCTTTGCGCCGGGGGCGGTGATCGTGACGGTCACGTTGACGTTGCGCTCATTGTTCTCGCCGCCGTTGGTGAACTTGACGACGACGGCGACCGGGGGCTTGGCCGAGACCTTGTTGGCGGCCGGCGAGGGCTCGAGGGTCGTGGCGCCGATCGACGTGCTGACCAGCTCGTGGCCGTGGGTGCCGGGCGCCGGCTGCCCGGCCGGCGTGCCGTTGCCGCCGAGCGCCGCGGCGACGGTCTTGGGAGCCAGCCACGAGTAGCTGGGAAGCGACTGGCTCGTGGCGATCGTCTGGCCGGTGACGCCGGCGCCGTCGAGGGCCTGCTTGATAAGCGGTGCGGTGCGCTGGGAGTAGATGACGTCGGAGGCGAGGAAGGCCTGCATCTCGCCGGCGATCTCGTCGATCGCGGTCTCGGCGCCCTGTCCGGTGCCCTGGGCCTTGGGGAGCAGCTCGGCGACGCGGGTCACCGCCTCCTCCCGGAGGTGAAGGGTCAGCTCGAGGTTCTGCTGGGCCGAGCGCATGTCGCCGGGCACGTCCAGCTCGGCCGCCCGCTTGGAGTCCTCCTCGGCCGCAAGGCGGATCTGGTTGATCTGCACCTGCAGGTCGTTGCCTCCCCCGGCCGCGTCGGTCCCGCCGCCGCCCTCGAGCAGCTCGAAGAAGGGTTTGGCGACCTGGCTGTCGGAGTTGTTGATGATCGCCGAGGCGTTGCGGTTGTAGTCCTTCAGGGCGCCTTCGGCACGGGTGTCCAGGCAGCCGCGGACGCCGAAGATCAGGACCAGCAGGATCACGAGGCCGACCCCGGCCGCGATCAGCTGGCGGGTGCGCGCCTGGCTGCGGTCGACCGGCGCGCCGCCGCCGGTGGCGGTGCTTTCGGCCGCAGGGCGGCGCGGACGGGCAGGCTGCCGCGGAGGCGGCGAGATCTCGGTCGGGTCGTCGTCGAAGAAGGACATCGGGCGGTTCCGGGGGAGCCGGAAGGCAGAAAGTATGACCGTCGGGCACCTGATGCGCAGAAGGCTGCAAATTTTCGGCCAGATCGCCGCTTTTCCCGGAGTGGCAGGCAGAGCCGCCCCGCCGGCGAACTCCAACGGTGGTGGAACGCACCGAGACGCTGATATTCCAGCCTCCCGAGGAGGATGGCGAAGCCCAGGGGCCCGAGGTTCACCGCCTGGTGATGGGGCGCTACCGGCTCGTGCGCCGCCTTGGCGCCGGCGGCTTCGGTGTCGTCTGGGAGGCCCACGACGAACAGCTCGACCGACTCGTGGCGGTCAAGACGATCGGCGCCTCCAACCCGGATGTGGCGGCGCGGGCCGAGCGGGAAGCCCAGGCCGCCGCCCGGCTCACCCACCCGGGAATCGTCGCTCTCTACGAGTCCGCGCGCGAGCCGGACGCCATCCACCTGGTCTCCGAGCTGGTCTTCGGCGGCACGCTGGGAGAGCTGCTCGCCGAGGAGAGGCTCTCGGACCGCGACATCGTCCGAATCGGCTCTGCTCTCTGCGACGCGCTCGACCACGCCCACGCCCGGGGAGTCGTCCATCGCGACATCAAGCCGGCCAACGTGATGATCCCCGAAAACGCCGAGAGCGAGGCGGCGATCGTCAAGCTCACCGACTTCGGCGTTGCCCGCCTGGCCGGTGACGACACCATCACCCGCAACGGGGACATCGTCGGCACCTTCTCCTACATGGCGCCCGAGCAGGCCGAAGGTCTGCAGGCCACTCCGGCCACCGACCTCTACTCGCTCGGCCTCGTCCTCTACGAAGCCCTCTGCGGCGTCAACCCGGTGCGCGGCGAGACACCGGCCGAGACCGCCCGGAACGTCGGTATGGAGCTCCCCGCGCTGGGGGACTGGCGGCCCGACCTGCCGCCTGGGCTCTGCCTGGCCGTCGACCGCGCGCTCTCGCCCCATCCCGGGGACCGGGGCACGGTCGCCGAGCTTCGCGACGAGCTGGAGTACTCGCTCGAGGAGACCTCCGCCGAAGGCGCCCCCCCGCCGCTCGCATTCCCGCCTGCGCTGGAATCGCCGCTCCTGCGCCCGCGACCGGTGCGCAACCCGGTCACCGCTCCCGAGCGAGTCCTTGCCGCGGCCGCCGGCGCCCTGGTCTGCGGGGCAGGCGTGGCCGCGCTCCCGGCCGATGCGCCGGTCGACAGCGGCTCGGCCCTGGTGGCCGCCCTCGCCGCGGCCCTGGCCTGCGGCCTTCTCCCGCGGCTGGGCACGCTTGTGGCCGCCGTGGCGCTGGCCGGGGTATTCATGGCCTGCGGGGTGGCCGGCTGGGCGGTGCTCCTGGCCGCCGCCTTCCTGCCGGGGCTGCTCCTGCTTCCGCGCGAGGGTTTCCTGTGGCTGGCGCCGGCCGGCGCCCCGGCCCTCGGCCTGGTCGGGGTATCGCTCGCCTTCCCCGCCCTCGCCGGTCAGCTCTCGCGCCCGTCCCGCCGGGCGATCGTCGCTGGACTGGGCTTCTGGTGGCTGCTGATGGCCGAGGCGCTCTTCGCGCCGACCCTCCTTCTCGGTGATCCCGCCGCCCTTCCCGACCGGAGCCTCTGGGAGGCCTCGATCCCAGCCACCGTCGCCGACGTGCTCGTCCCCGTTATCGCCAGCGGCGCGCCGCTCATCGCCCTGGTCTGGGCCGGTGCGGCGTGGCTCCTCCCCGCCCTTCCGGTCGGCCACCGGTCGGTCGCCGACCTGGCCTTCCTCGCCCTGTGGGCGGCCGGCCTGGCGGCTGCGACCGCGCTCTCGGCCGGCCTGCTGCTGCCCCTCTCGGAAGGCGCCCCGCTGCGGGGTCTCGTGGCCGGGGCGGCGGTTGCCGCGCTGGTGGCGCTGGTGGGCGTGGCCATGCGTCCTCGCGAGTAAGCCGCGTGGCTGCTGGGCCGTTTCCTGGCGGCGGATCGAGTCCGTAGCATTGGGCCCTGCCGGCCCGGCCCACGAAGGGCCGTGGCTGTCGGCTCCGCCAACAGACCATGAGCGTCCTGAGAAACCTCGAACAGAAGCTCGCCGGCCTGGTCGAGGGCGGTTTCGGCCGCGCCTTCCGGACCGAAGTCGGCGTCTCCGAGATTGCGCGCCGCCTGGCCCGCGAGATGGACGAGCACCGCGAAGGGCCGTCGTCGAGGCCCACCGCTCCGGCCGACTACGTCGTCTGGCTCTCCCCCCAGGACTACGAAGGCTTCCGGGGCCGCGAGGCCGAGTTGACCGGCGAGCTTGCCGGCTTCCTCCTCGAGCACGCCCGGGCCGAGCGGCTGACCCTTCCTGCCTCGCCGGCGATCGAGCTGGCGATCGACGAGAACCTCGGCCTCGGTGAGTTCGGGATAGAGACGCTCGCGGTGGCCGAGCTCGACTCCGAACCCCCCGTCGTGACCGAGCGGGTAGCTGAGCCGGAGCCGGTCTCCCAGCGCGATCCGGTGGAAGGGCGCGCGCTCCTGGAGATAGAGGGAACGAGGTTCACCGTCGCGGCCGGCGGCACGCTGGTCGGCCGCAGCCGGGAGTGCGACGTGGTCCTCGAGGACCCCGACGTCTCTCGCCGGCACGCGCGGATCGTCATGGGGGCCGACGGGCGATGGCTGCTCGAGGACCTCGGCTCAACCAACGGGGTCGCGGTCAATGGCGGCAGGATCTCGGGCGCGCACCCGATCGCCAGCGGCGACCAGCTCACCTTCGGCAAGGTGAACGGGAGCTTCGTCGAGCGCTGATGCTTGAGCCGACCGCAGTAATCCTCCAGGTCGCCTTCCTGGCGGTCCTCTTCCTCTTCGTCGCCTGGGTGGTGCGCAGCTCTCTGCGCGACCTCAGGGGTCCTGACTCCTCTCGGATGGTGGCCGGGGCGGCGCTCTCCGACGCAACCGGAATCCACAGCGCCGAGACGGTCGGTGCCGGAAGCGCTGTCGACCCGAGGCTGATCGTCGAGCGCGCCCCCGGCCACACCCCGGGCATGGAGTACGAGATCGGCGGGGGGGCGGTCCTCGGCCGGGGGGACCAGGCCGAGATCCGCCTCGACGACCCGTATGCCTCCGGCCGCCACGCCCGGCTCTCCGTCCAGGGGGGCCGCGTGGTCCTCGAGGACCTCGGCTCGACCAACGGCACCTTCCTCAACGAGGAGGAGGTCGGCGGACCGCAGCCGCTCCACCAGGGCGACCGCGTCCGCATCGGCGACAGCGAGTTCACCTACGTGGACAGCTGATGCTCCGGGTCGGCGAGCACTTCGAGCGGACCGACACCGGCCGCCAGCGGCGGATGAACGAGGACGCCTTCCACGCCCGGGCGCCACTCTTCGCCGTCGCCGACGGGATGGGCGGCGCGCAGGCCGGCGAGGTCGCCTCCGGCACCGCCGTCGAGATGCTCTCTGCGGGGATCCCCGCCGACGGTGGCACGGTCGAGGAGCGCCTGGCCCTCGCGGTTCGCGAGGCCAACGGCAGGATCCACGACCTCTCGGTCAGCGACGACGAGCGCGCCGGGATGGGCACCACTCTCACCGCCGCCTGGGTGGGGGAGAAGGAGGTGACCCTCGTCCACGTCGGCGACAGCCGCTGCTACCGCTGGCGGGAGGGCCGCCTCGAGCGGTTGACCGACGACCACTCGCTCGTAGAGGAGATGGTGCGCCAGGGGCGCCTGACCCCCGAGGAGGCGGCGATCCACCCCCAGCGCTCGATCATCACCCGCGCGCTTGGCCCGGAGGCCACGGTCGAGCCCGACACGCTCACCGTTCCCGCGCGCGGCGACGACCTATTCCTCCTCTGCAGCGACGGCCTCACGTCGATGATCGGCGAGGACGAGATCGCCCAGGTCCTCGGATCCACCGGGAGCCTCGAGGTCGCCGGCCGTGCCCTCGTCGACCGGGCCAACGAGGCCGGTGGCCGCGACAACATCACCGTCGTCCTCTTCCGCCTTGAGGGCGTCGGGACGACCCCTGAGGAGGAGGTCGAGCTCACCCGCCTGAACATGGAGGCCGTCTCCGCCCCGGCGGCTGCGCCGCCGGGGGCCGCAGCAGTCGAGCGGCGTGCGCCCCGCGCCCCGCGGGAGCCGCCGAAGAGGCGAGGCTGGCGGCCGGGCATCGGCACGCTGCTGCTCGTAGTCCTGGTCTTTGTCGTCGCCTCAGCCGCCTTCCTCGCTTCCCAGGCGGTCTACTTCGTCGGCTCGGACGAGGAGGGCTTCGTGACCGTCTATCAGGGCGTCCCCTACGAGCTGCCCGCCGGGATCGACCTCTACCGGGAGGACTACGCCTCCGGTCTCAACGTCAGCCAGTTGCCGCCGGCCGAGCGCCAGACCGTGGCCGAGCACCAGATGCGCTCGCTGGCCGACGCCAACGACCTGGTCCGCCAGCTCGAGACCGGGCGCCTGGGGGTTCCTTGAGCGCCCGTAACCGCGAGCTCTTCGGGCTCATCCCCGCCTCGCTCCTGGTCGTAGCCGGCTTCGGCGCCGTCTTCGTCCAGGAGTCGGCGATCCTCGGCGACCTCTCCCTCACCTACGGGGCGATCTTCCTCGGCCTCTGCCTCCTGGCCCACGTCGTCCTGAGGATCCGGCTCCCCGACGCCGACCCGTACGTCCTGCCGATCGTCGCCGTCCTTGCCGGGGTCGGCCTGGTCGTCATCTATCGCCTCAACGAGACGCTGGCCCGCGACCAGGCGACCTGGTTCGTGATCGGGCTGATCGCCTTCACGCTGACGATCTTCCTCCTGCGCGACTACCGCGTCCTGGAGCGCTACCGCTACGTGATCGCCGCCGGGAGCATCCTGCTCCTGCTGCTGCCGCGCATCCCCGGTATCGGCGCCCAGGTCAACGGTGCCTACCTGGGAATCGACATCGGCCCGGTCAGCTTCCAGCCGGCTGAGTTCGCGAAGATCGGGATCATTATCTTCCTGGCGAGCTACCTGCGCGACACGCGCTCGCTCCTGGTGGACCGCAAGAAGTTCGGGATCACCGTCCCGCGCCTCAAGCACATCGGCCCGCTGCTCCTGGTCTGGGGCCTGGCGATGCTGATGCTCGTTTTCATCCGCGACCTGGGCTCCTCGGTGATGTTCTTCGGCGGCTTCCTGGCGATGCTCTACGTGGCCACCAACCGGCTCATCTTCCCGGTGGTGGGGCTCGGCCTCTTCGCCCTCGGCGCGTGGTTCTTCTCGGCCACCGTCGGTCACGTCGGCGACCGGATCGAGGCCTGGCAGAACCCCTTCGACCCCAGGCTCTACGAGCAGGTCGGCGGCAGCTACCAGATCGCCCAATCGCTCTTCGCCCAGGCCGACGGCGGCATGTGGGGGCAGGGATTCGGCCAGGCCCTGGTGCAGGTCGGCGACAGCCCGATCCTCCCCGCCGCCCAGACCGACCTCATCTACGCCGTTATCGTCAACGAGCTCGGGCTCGTCGGGGCGATCGCGCTGCTGCTCGTCTACCTGCTGCTCGTCGAGCGGGGCTTCCGGATCGCCGTCCTGGCGCGCGACTCCTTCTCCAAGCTCCTGGCCACCGGCCTGATCACCGTGGTGGCCCTCCAGGTCTTCGTGATCGTCGGGGGCGTCACCAAGGTCATCCCCCTCACCGGCGTGACGCTCCCGTTCGTTTCCTACGGCGGCTCGTCGATCGTGGCCAACTTCGTGATCGTGGCCCTCCTGCTCCTGGTCTCCGACCGCGCACGGCGCGAGGCGCGCCGATGAATGGCCCGATCATCCGGGTCTTCGCCGTCACGCTGGTGCTCTTTGGCCTGCTCGCCTTCTTCACCCTTCGCTGGACCGTCCTGGAGCGAAACGAGCTCGAGGACAACCCCCAGAACAAGCGGGCGCTCCTGGCCCAGCAGAAGATCAAGCGCGGCTCCATCTACGCCGGCGACGGCACGCTCCTGGCCCGCTCGCTGCGCCGCCGGGACGATACGTACACCCGCACCTACCCGGTCGACGGACTCTTCGCCCAGGCCGTCGGATACTCGTATCTCAATCCCGGCACCGCCGGCCTCGAGCGCTTCTACAACGGCCAGCTCACCGGCCGCACGCAGGGGATCGAGAACACCCTTCGCAAGCTCCAGGGCAAGCGCGAGGAGGGAAATACTCTCCGGACCGCCCTCGACCCGGCCGCCCAGCGCGTCGCCATCGAGCAGCTCGCGGGCCGGGCGGGGGCCGTGGTTGCCCTCAACCCGCGGGACGGGAGGGTCGAGGTGATGGCCTCTATTCCCG